>DASYIO010000027.1:0-3312 GCA_035997465.1 Minisyncoccota bacterium
TGTACTAGCTCTGGCGTTAGATACAGCTGATAGCTCGGCGAAAGTGTCGAAGAGGATGACGGACCCTCAAGAGCCTCGAGCGTAGTGTCGGTAAGCAACACCAAGTCTACCTCGAGCTTCTCTAGCACCGAGGCCACTAAACTTTCTTCTTGCAACAGGAGCGCCGCCAAAAGATGCGTCGGCCCGACCTGATTTTGGCCACGCTCAACAGCAAGCTCATGAGCTCTGCGGACGGCCTCTTTTGCTTTTGTAGTGAAGTGATTGAATGGAGGCATATATGTGTGGGTTTGTTAGGAAGCGGAGGGCGGGGCAAACAATGCGGCGCTAGGTACAGAGTAGAAGGTCGATCCTTCGGTGCGCGAGGAGCCGGTGTCGATACCGATGATCTCGCCAAACAGCGTCATAAGGACCGAGCCTGGCGTTGCCGACGATACGCTTGCCTCGATAAGCCCCGGGTGCGGGTCGGCAAGCGATGCTACGACGCCAGTACCAACCGAGTCGCTGCCGGTGCCGCCAATGCGTATGACGGACTGCCCCAGCTGGACTTTTGAAATATCGGTCAGGGTCGCTGCGGCAAAACCGGTTGAGGTCCCGACAGCAATGTCGACAACTCCAAGCGACTGGTTGCTCGGCGCTTGTCGCAATGCGGCAGGGTAGCGTTTGCCGTCTGCCAGTATCGCCTCGAACTGGCGTACACCGGTTGCCATAAGCGCGTCGCGGTCTACAAGTGCCACGCCATTGCCAGAGACTATAACGCCGCGGCTAACCAACAAGTCTCCGCCCTTAACTACAATGCGCACCAGCGCCTTTTGCATCTTGGCAATAGACTGCGCGGCCAAGTCGTCGTCTTTAACAACTACCGTGTGCTCGGTTACTGTACTTGCGGCAACCGAGGCGCCCTGGGTCGCGGGAACCACCTTTTCTACCGTGTGCTCGACTATCTGATTAATGGTGCGGGTTACCTCCGGCGGTGCCTGATTAACAAGCGATACTGTGACAATGCCGGTTGCGATGGATGTCACAAAGCTCACCAAAAGCGTTAGAAGAACTATCTGATGTTTGGTGAGATGCTCGAGGTCCATTGCAACCTTATTATATTACTTTTTGTATCTGGTTGCAATTTCTGACAATGCTTGTGCAATGCGCCGTGCGTCACTGTAAGACGCGTCGGGCAAAAGGGTTATACGGATGGCTTCTTTAGCTGTTTTTTTGTCCGCTCCAAGCGCTTCTATAACGTAGCTGGGCTCCTCATCGTCGGTGCTGCATGCACTGCGGGTAGACACGGCAATGCCTGCGGCGTCCATGGCAATGACAGCCATTTGGCCGTCGAGGCCCGACACAGAGATATTAAGATTGTTAGCAACGCGGCTCTCCCCCGGCTTGCCCTGAGCAGAGTCGAAGGGGCCATGCAAGACAACGTCCGGTAAAACTTTTTTAATTTCCGCAAACAAATAATCGCGCACGGCCGCAGTATGTTTAGTATTTTTGGCAGCTTTGTGCTGCGCGTCAAATAACGCTGCGGCAAATGCTGCGGCCAGCGGCGCGTTTTCTGTCCCGGCGCGCTTGCCCTTTTCTTGCCCACCGCCCCAAATGACCGGGTCTATGAGCGTCCCCCTTTTTATATACAACACTCCGATGCCTTTAGGGCCCAATATCTTTTGAGCATCCAGCGTCATCATATCGATGCCGAGCTTTTCTACTTTTAATTCTACCCACAAAGGCGCCTGGCTTGCATCAATATGAAAGTACAGCGGCGAGTCGTCATGTGCATGCCGCAGTGTGCGCACGCGGCGTATTTCTTTGGCAATGTCGCGCGCAGGTTGCACCGCGCCCATCTCGCTGTTTATAAGTTGCACCGACACCAAGGCTGTGTCGGGCCGCACCGCGTGCGAGATAGCGTTAGGAAATACCAAACCATCGGGCTGGACGCCCACCAACACAACCGCAAGTCCCTCGCGCTCCAAAGAGCTGAGCGGGGCCAGTACAGACTGATGCTCGATGGTTGTCGTAACCGCCGAAAGTTTTTCGCCTTGGCGCAAACGGGGTGCCAGCGTGCCCAAAAGTGCTAAGTTGTTGGCCTCGGTACCGCTTGCGACAAAAACTATCTCGTCTGGGTGTGCGCCTATCGCATCTGCAATAGTTTTGCGCGCACGGTCGAGCTCTTTTTTGGCACTAAGCGCCTCTTGATGCAGAGCCCCCGGGTTGCCGTACATACTAAGCACGCGCACCAGCTCTTTTTTGGCACGGGCAGAAAGCGGCGTTGCAGAAGCGGCGTCCGCGTAGATGCGCTTTTTCCAAAACATAAACAACAGTATACTACTTAGCATGTCTGGAGCCTCTCTTTACCCGTATATGCTCGCGGTCAAAGCATACTTAACGCTAGCGGCGCCGTACGTGTCTGTGATGGCGCTTGTGCTTATTGTTGTCTTCTTTTTTATGCACCTGGCACTGCGCCGCAGACTCACCAGGCTTGCACTTGGCCGCAACGGCTCTATCGAAGAGACGCTGTCTGTGCTGATGCGCGACATGAAGGAGTTTAAAGAGTTTCGCGGCGAGCTAGAAAAGTATTTAAAGCTCGCCGAAAGCCGGCTGCGCGGCAATGTATCGGGCGTGGGTGTTGTACGGTTCAACCCGTTTTCGGGCGAGGGCCAGGGCGGCAACCAGAGCTTTGCATTAACCCTGCTTGATGAAGTAGGCCAAGGAGTGGTATTGTCGACTCTCTACGCACGGGACCGTGTCGGCGTGTACGCCAAGCCCCTGGCCAACTTTGCCTCGACCTACGAGCTAAGCGACGAGGAAAAGCAATCGGTAGAAAAAGCCCGCGCGCAGATAGCCGCGCACCGCAAAGCCGGTAGTTAATACAGTGACCGCCCCCGCAACAACCCATGCCAACTCAACCCATTACAAAGGGCTCTCGGCCCCCTATAGTCGCAGTCGTCGGCCACATTGACCACGGCAAGTCCACCCTGCTCGATTACATTCGCAGTAGCAACGTCGTAGCCGGCGAGGCGGGCGGCATTACCCAGCACCTTTCGGCCTATCAGGCCGTGCACGAGAACTCTGCCGGCAAGCACGTCATTACCTTTTTGGACACGCCCGGGCACGCGGCGTTTGTAGGCATGCGCTCGCGCGGGCTCGAGGTCGCCGATGTGGCGATACTCGTTGTCTCGAGCGAGGAGGGCGTTAAGCCTCAAACTCTTGAGGCGCTCGAGCTTATAAAAAATGCCGAGATACCGTACGTTGTGGCGTTTACAAAAATAGACAAGCCAGGATCAAACATTGAGCGCGCCAAAATGTCTTTGCTCGAGCACC
>DASYIO010000028.1:0-6629 GCA_035997465.1 Minisyncoccota bacterium
AACTATCAAAGCCGCCACAAAAGCCATCTTGAGCCAAAAAAGCGGTTGAGAAATAAGGTACCCCCGCATAGGCCAAAACAACACGAGCCCTGTAAGTATTATTGCAGCCAATGCGACAGACACGATGTGATGTGCTTGCAAAATATGTTTGTGCAGGAGCACATCTTTTTTGCCGCGTATCCAGGAAAAAGCCTGAGAGTCAGCATATATCATGCCAATTAAAGCCAAACCGAGGGCGCCTATGTGTACGTATAAAATAAAATCATCCATATGTGTTATATAAGCGGCGCCAGATAAAACGTCGCAAGCTCTGCTTCCGGACGACGCTCACCGCCATGCTGGCCGTTAAAAGCGGCTGAGCCATCTTTGCCGCACAAAGAAAGTATCGCGCCTGCACCCCCAGGGTGCTGGGATATCCAGCTTGTTACGTCGTATACTTTTGCATTAATTGCAGTCCAGCATGACGCCGAGCTGTTGTGTGCAGAAACTTGGGCAAGTGTATAACCAGATGGAGCGGGCACGGGGGTAGGAGCTGGAGTCGTCACAGGAGCAGGAGTTGTATCAGGAGTTTTGGTTGACACAGAAGACGACGCTGTAGCAGACGCAGTCTCGTCAACAGACGACCCAGGATTGTTGATTGCAGGCACCGGAGGGGTGTTCAGGAAAAAGGCCGCGCCCAATACGACGACGGCAATAAGGCCGACCACTACCAAAAGCTTTATGCTCATACCCCCCTTACTACACCTACCGGGTTTCGATTATTTCATCCTCCCTGTTTTCGGGCAGGAACTCCGCCGGCAGTGGCCTGTGGGCATGTTCATACAACTCGCCAAAAGGCGGCGGCAGCCCGTGATGGTCAGCCCGCTCGAGGACCCTGTCGTTTATATCAGTTGCCCTGTCGATAGCGAAGCCCAGGGGGATGACTACCGCAAGGACGGCAATGGTTGTATAGACTATCGGGCTTTTGTAGCCAAACCGGAAACTTTTGAGCAAAACCTCTAGCAGGACGATGAGTGCCGCGTCGATCACAAGTAGCCCCCACGGAAAGAACCGCAAAAAGAGGAAGATGCCGCCCGGGCGCGCTAACAAAGACTCGTGGCCGTTGATGCGGATAATAAAGAAAATAAAATTGCACAAAAATATCGATACTACTAGTACGCCAAGCGCCACGAGCACCAAGGCCGCCGCCTTAAGCGTAAAGTAAAAGCGCGGACGCATGGTGAGCTTGCCGTCGCGTATCTTTTGTAAAATTGTGTCCTGTAAGTTATCCATATTTTTTGTTTAGGTCCTCGTATGCTTTGCCCAGCGCCTCGCGGGCCCGCTTGAGCCTTACCCCTACGGTGCCTTGCGGCACTTGCAAAATGTCGGCAATGTCTTTGTACGATATTTCTTCGAGATAATACAGCACCAAAACTTCGCGGTATTTGTAGTCGAGTGTGTCGAGACTTTTCTCGAGCATGACCTTAAGCTCGTCTAGTTCCCGCTCGTGGGGCACCGGGTCATCGTATACCGGGTGCGACAGAAATGTGTCGAAGTCGACGTAGACCAGCGGGTTGCGAGATTTTTTCTTAAGGCCGTTTACAAAGGCGTTGTGCGCGATGCGGTACACCCACGGCGAGAATTTTTGCGATGCGTCGAAGCTCTGCATGTTTTGGTAAGCGCTTACAAATACGTCTTGCACAATATCCTCGATATCCTCGGGCGAGTTAAGGAACTTGCGCCCGTAGCGCAATAACTTCTCCTGGTAGCGCTCCACCAAGGGCGCAAACATATCCGGGGTGCCCGCCTGCACAGCCAAAGCGAGCTCTTCGTCGGTCATCTATCCATATTACATCTATGCCCGCTGGTTTATTTCATCAACGCTTCAGACCCCTATGCGGGGCCTGAAGGCGAGTCAAAGAACGTTAGTTGCCAGCGGGCGGAGCCTGGTTCTGCGGCACGCCGTCCATAATATGGCTGGCCGTAACGCTAGAGCCTGACACTTTGCCCTGTACTCCTACCGAGTCGCCGACTTGAATGTCTGAGAATGTGAGGTCGATTACCTTAGAGACCTTGGCTTGGCTCGCATCAACCGTGTAGCTCGTGCCGTCCGTATTCGTGATCGTCAACGTGCTGCCGTTAATTGCGGATACCGTACCGTGGACCCCGCGGCCCCGACCCATGCCAGGACCTCCGTGCGCGCCCTTCACCCAGGGCTTCGTTGAGGTCGCCGTGACACTCGCATCGGTTGAGGTTGCCGCGCTCGCGATGGCCGAGATGCCGGCGCCGGCACCTATGGCGACCAGGGCCGCCAAGGCGACGAGAGATTTTGACGCGGTGTTAGTAAGCTTCATGTCTGTGTAGTTAATTGCTAATGCAATCGAGGCGAAGACGTCTCCTCTCCTCACTTAGTACTACACACTTTGAGCGGCGATTATTTCATACGAGAAAGATCGAGCGTTTCATCAATGCGGATCTTTTGCACAAAGTCGGGCACGTGGGACACCACTATCATCGGGCCTTCGTAGACCGAGAGCGCCTCGGCAATTACGGGCAAATGGCGAAAGTTTATATGGTTGGTAGGCTCATCGAGTATTAAAAGCCCGGGTTTTAAAAGCACGAGACGCGCAAAGGCTACCAACCCCTTTTGGCCCTCGGAGAGCGTACCGATCTTGGAGTGGAACAGCTCGCCGGATATAAGAAACCCCGCCGCAACGCGACGCACCTCCTCTTCGATAGGGCGGCTAAGGACGGCCGCGAGCTCTTGATAAACCGTTTTTTCAAAATCAAGGTTGGAAAAGTCCTGACGGTAGTACCCGACACGTACTCCTTTGGCCGGCGCCGCACCCTTGGCCGTGCCGTCCGCCAAAGACTGCAGCAGCGTGCTCTTGCCGATGCCGTTTGGCCCTGCAAGCAGCAGATGAAAGCCCTTGCGCATCGAAACCTTTGTCTTGCGCTCGACCGGCTTATGCTTTTGTATCACCATGAGCGAGGAGATGCTTAATATTTCCCCAATAAGCCCGTCTTGAAACGGGATACGGAACGGGCGTATAGCCTTGTCTTCTTTGCGCACGTCGACCTTTGCCTCTTCGAGCTCTTCGGCCTTTTCGCGCATACGCTTGGCAACCATGCGCATTTGGCCCCCTTTGTTAGCGAAAAAGTTCGCCTTGTCTTTGTTCTCTTGGATCTCTTTGGCCAGGAGCGCGTTCTTGCGGTTTTCTTTATCTATACGCACAGAGATTTCTTGCAATACGTCGTCGTAGTTGCCCACGTACTGCTCGACCTTGCGCGTGCGCACATCGAGGTATAAGACGCCCTGCGTAAAGGAGTTAAGGAACTGTGCATCGTGGGATATAACCACGACCGTCTTTGTGTAATCGATAAGGAACTGGGTCAGATGAGCGATGCCGTCGTGGTCGAGGTTGTTTGTCGGCTCGTCCAACAGCAAGAGATCGGGGTTTTGTATAAGCGCCGAGGCCAAGAGCAGGCGCGCCTGCTGCCCGCCCGAAAATGTTTTGACAACCTTGTCGTACGGGGCGACCAGGTTGACGACCTCCAAGACGCGATCGATGCGCGGGTCTATATCGTATACAACCTTAGGAAATACCTTTTGAAAAAATTCGCGCACCGTAAGGTCCATCTGCTCGCGTGCTATGACCTGCCGACTAAGCGCGATAGTAAGCCCGTTTTGTATGTGGATCTCGCCGGCCTCGGGTGTTTGCGCTTTAGTAATAAGCCCAAATATCGTGCTCTTGCCGGCGCCGTTTTGGCCCATGAGGGTAACCTTAGAGCCGCGACGGATAGTAAAGTCCACACCATCGAGTATTGGTTTTTTAATGCCGAAGTCGTGACACACTCCCTCGAATCGGACTATAACCTCGCCCTTGTTCATTGCGCGGTCTTGTTACTGAGGCTTGCCACCATGCGGGTAAGCGCGTCTATTTTGTCATTGAGTACCTTGATCTGCGCCGCGACATCTGGAGTACGAGGCACCACGCTTGTGTGGACTATAGTGCGCTCGGAGTACGAGGCGCGGGGCGAGGTATGCGCGCGGGCGGAGGGCTCGGCATCTTGCAAGGCAAAGCAGTCGCGGCAGTACACTGGCTTTTTGCCGTTAGGCTTAAACGGTACCTCGCAAAACTTTTTGCAACGCACACATGTAGCCTGATGCATTTCTAGTGGGCGGGACTCCCGTTTAGGGGTGCCTTTAAACCCGGTACGCGGGCCCTTTTTAAAACCCGCAGGGTTATACGAGCCCTTGCGCGGGCCTTTTTTAAACTCTTTCATGCAAAAAATATAACATTGATTTGATAAAAAATCAATATACGCGGCTTTTTGCTTTGGCTATTTGCCGTCGGTACCTTTTTTAGGCTTCTTTTTGTCCTTGCGGTATGCGTTGTTGCCTTTACCCATATAGTTTAGTTAATTGCTACAGTGCGATTATACCGCGATTAGCGGGCGCGCTTCTTGCCTACGGCGCCGAAGCCGCGTGCCGCAAGATACAGCGTCATGATCGCAGCGATGCCGCTCATCCACAGCGGAACCTCGAAGTCGCCAATGACAGCCGGCCAGCCCATAAGAACCCTGGCTGCGTGCGCAAGACCGATAATAAGAAAAAAGACGCTGGTAATCGTATAGTACGTTTTATTGCTCATATAAAAATTGTAGCACGAGCCCTTGCTAGGTGTATGGGACACTGGTGGAACACCTCTAAAGGATTTTCCCAGTATAGCCAGCTAGTTTGAGGATTTTTTCGATAAAAGCTTTTTTGCCCTCGGTATAGGGTTTTCGGTCTCCTTTGTAAGTTTCCAGAAGTGTGGTTTTGATGTCTTCATACTCTTGACGAGACTCTGGATGACTTATGAGAAAATCCCTAAATAACAGGTGTTCAACCCAAAAGTCTGACCCAAGTTCAGTCAGCTTAAGATAATGGGTGCGGCTGTCCTCTGGCCCTTTTACAAAAAGAACATTGCCCTGTGTTTCTCGAAAATCTGTTCTAAATTGGTATCCGAGCTTTTGCAAACCATTTTCATATTCCTTCCAACCATCAAGCGATGGTATGGCTACCATGAGGTCCAAAATAGGTTTTGCCTTTATGCCCGGTATCGAGGTTGAACCGATGTGTTCTACTCCAATAATGCTATCTTCAAATATCTTTTGCAGCTCTATCTTTTCGGCGTCAAAAATATCCTTCCACGAAGAATCGTGTTCAGAAAGTTTTACAGTGCCCCTTTGTAATCCTAAACTCATAAACTTAATTTGCTGGGAGACTAGGGGTCGAACCTAGATTAATGGATTCAGAGTCCATTGTCCTACCATTAGACGATCTCCCAATTATTTCTTCTTCCTTGCCTCAAAATGCAATTTCCTGTGGCAATTCGAGCATAATATAACACACTTCCCTATCTCGCGAAGCATGCGCTCTTTGCTGTATCCCCACGCTTTAATAATAGCGACACTAAACTCTTTTGTCTTGGAATCTTTGTGGTGAAAATCGAGGCAAGCCGCATGTTTTTCCCCGCAAGTCGAGCAAGACAGTTTTGATTTATAATCGTCCAGCCAATCCCGCAATCCTTGCCGCCTTGCCTGGACCCGGGCGTATGTGGCCGCCTTATTCTTTAGATAGAACTCTCGGTTCCACTTTTTAAGATAGGCTTTTTGGTCCTCAGGATTCTTGTAAGGCATCCCTCAAATTATACCAAGGTTCTGAAGTTTCTTAGTGTCTCCTATCCTTACCTGTGCATATCTTTGCTTGTCCCTTTGGCAAAAAGACGGACAATTAATAAGGCACGGTACAACTAGTTTCGATTTGGTCCCGAGCCAAAGAAACAGCAAATAACGGAGTTGCTCATGCCCTCACCGGCAACCGAATCTCACCCCACGTCTTCGACACCTTTCAGCCTGAGTCCGAGCGTCAAGATCGGAAGCATGCAACGAATCGACCCAGCCCTCGCGGACGGCCATGAGCTGGTCTACGTTGCCGTTGGGGCAGGAGACGTCAAGAAAGTCGCCGAATATGCCCAGCACTTGGACAACGAAAGGATCGGCCAGGGCACCTTCGCCCTTGAGCCGCCCGACAAACCCCTCCCCTCATGAACCCGGCTCAACTTCTCGGGGGTCGAGACAACGAAAGAAGCCCGCGCATCGTTGCGCGGGCCTCTCCATCTCTAACTTATCTTTTATATCTTCAGGTACCTGCGTACCGCAAGCCAGCTTGCGATGGCACCCAAGATAATGCCTGTGCCAACTATGATCCCGAAGAACATAAGGAAATGCGACAAGTAGTAGGTAAACACATTGACCCCACCAAAGAAGGAGGCCGTCGCCGAGCCCAGCCACCACGTAAGCGGGTAAAACAGCAACAGTGTTACAACGCCCGCCACCAGCCCATAGAGCATGCCCTCGATCATAAATGGTGCTCGGATAAAGAATTGGCCTGCACCCACAAGCCGCATGACTTGTATCTCTTCGCGACTTGAGTAAATGGCAAGCCGCAGCGTGTTAAACGATATGGCAATTGTTGTAAGTATGAGTATCGCGATAACGATAAAGCCTAAGCGCTGTGCCGAGTCAGTTATGCTCTGGAGCCGGTCGAGCGCCACGCGGTATTTGGCGTCATAAAAACTTATTTTATCTATCGAGGCGGCCGT
>DASYIO010000029.1:0-10223 GCA_035997465.1 Minisyncoccota bacterium
ACTTATTAAAATTCCTCGAACCACCACAGAAAAAGACAACCTCGTCATCCTTGTTCGCGATTATTTCTCTAACCTTACCGACATCCCATATATGGTTCCAGTGGCTAGAACCTTCTGTCCGCTCCCCTGTTTCAGGGTCGCCCTGATAAGCCAACTCCCTGTCGCCATTTATAGTCTTATACCCGCGCTTTTGGAGTTCCTCCCAGACAGCGCTTTTGCCTGTGCCCGAGCCCCCTTCAATAAGATAGTTTCTCTTCGCCATGGATTTATCATAGCAGGGTCAGCCTGGCCCACAACTCAAAAAGTCGTCGTCACAACTTTTTGGTCGCCGGCCCCGCCTCGGCTATTTTGCGTGCTCGCAAAACATGCCTCCGGCCGTCATGAGTACACGAAAAAAGCGCCGCAGGGCGCTCTTTTCGGTCTCATGACCCAAGTGGGACAAAATTGGAACCAGTTGGTGGTGGAGTTGGCTGGTTGGCATAAGTTTGGGAAGGATTTACAAGTTAAGTAAAGAGGGTTACTTTAATAAAAGAAAAAAGAACCAACGAGGGCACGGCAATGATGAGCATAAAGGCTGAAATGACTGTAAAAACAGTCGAACCCCCAGAAGCGTCAGTTGTTGAGTGGCACTTGAGCATATGTGTATTCGGTATCGAAAAAGAAGAGCTCCCTGCCGCAATCAAAGAAGGGATGCGGGCACTTGCCCGCTATAACAAGCGGGCCGCGCAGGTCATCAGGTGGCACTACGGGCTCGACGGGCAGTGGCCCAAGTCCGTAGATGAAATCCGCCAGCTACTCGGAAACATCTCAGCAACCGGTGTACGGCGTTCGCACGACCGGGCCTGCGAGTTCCTCAGCCAGTATTATCTGCGCAAAAGTGAGCAGGTACGCGATGGCGGCGTGCTCAACTTGTGGCCGGACAACTTCTTCCGGGCAAAGCGTTTTATCGACCAGCTGCCCGGCGACAGCTTGAGGGCCAAGTATGTAGCGGCCCAATGGATGCGACGTGCGCTCGACAAAGAAGTGTGTCTGCGTGCCTGCGGCCAGACCATGGGCACTCTGCTAACCAAATGGAGCAGCGTACGCCGCGACGAAATGGTCAAGAAGCTTGGCACTCGTTGTGTGAAAGCTATCGAAGGCATGCTTGCCGACGTCGGTCACACGGTGCAATGGGACACTTCAACCCAAAAAGTATACTGGCCTGAAAAAACGAGGCTAGAACTCGTTCATAACAAAAAATAGACACGGCGCCTTTCTCTAACGAAACGCACGACCGCGAGGTACGGCGTTTTTTCTTTTGGTTTCAACTGCCTAAATTTTCCCGTTTAGGTGCTCCAAAACCCACCGGGAATCGCCCGCGACTAAACTTTTGTCGTCACAAAAGTTTGTCTGGGCACCAGCTCGCGGCTCTGCAAGTGCAGAGCAACGCTCCGCTGTTCGATTCCCGGCCGTAAGCAAAGCAGTTTGCTTACTTGGGGTCATGAACAGAAATGGCGCCTTTCGGCGCTCGTTTCTGTATTCATGACCCCACGGGGAATCGAACCCCGGTTCTGAGCTTGAAAAGCTCATGTCCTAACCGTTAGACGATGGGGCCTCTACTTGCCTGAACAGACAAAATATAGCCTAAAATCGGAAAAAATGGTACTTTATTGCGGTACCACATGTGCGACACTCTGGAGGAGTGGCTGAGTGGTCGAAGGCACCACACTCGAAATGTGGCGTGGGGGCAACCTCACCGTGAGTTCGAATCTCACCTCCTCCGCACCTATGAACCTCGTATTTATTTTAAGTATCTTGGTAAGCGTCTTTTCGCTCGCTTTGGTATTGATAGGTATACCTGCGCAAATTGCTAAAAACTATAGGGAGAAGCGCTCCGGCCAGCCGGTTTTGACCATACTCATTGCCCTTGGGTTTTATGCTTCGCAGATCGCCTTTTTCTTTGCGACACATGCGTATTTGCCCCTTGTATCCTTTGCGGTCGGCATTATTATGTGGGGCATCACATTAGTGCAATATTTTTTGTATCGTCAAAAATAATGCAAAAACTTTGGTTTAAAGCAAAGAGGTACGGCTGGGGGTGGCACCCCGCTTCGTGGCAAGGATGGCTTGTATTGGCAGCCTGGGTACTCTTACTAGCCGTGGGCGAAGTTATATTTATAAATCGCGTATATCAAGGCGACCGCGGTGCTATCTGGTGGTTTGTCCCGTATGTCCTATGCCTGATAGCGACCCTAACTCTTGTCGCTTACAAAACCGGCGAGCCTCCGCATTGGCATTGGGGCGATAAAGATTAGTGCGCGGTGTAGGACTTGAACCTACGACCCTCCCCACGTCAAGGGGATGCTCTACCAACTGAGCTAACCGCGCGTCCAAAAAATCATAGCAAAAAAGCGCCCTGCGCGCTATAGTTTGGCCAATGCACGATCTCTTTAAGCGCCTTGGCCTCCCTCTTATAGGACTAGGCACCGTGCTTCTTTTATACGGACTATTTTATCTTTTACATATCCCCTCAGACGAGCAAATGCTCCCGGTACTGCGCGGATACTTTGAGCAGTATGGTGTTGTTGTTGTTTTTGTCAGTGCATTTTTAGAGGGCCTGTTGCTTGTGGGCGTGTACTACCCAGGCTCGCTCGCAATATTTTTAGGCGTCATACTTGCAGTCGGCCACCCATGGCAAGCAGTCGCGGTAGTGGCAGCAACGTCGGTCGGCCTGTGGCTCGCCTACACAGCCAACTACTTTTTAGGCCGACATGGATGGTATAAAGTCCTTGCCAAGTTCGGCCTGGCAGACGAGATAGAGCGCACCCGCATGCGGCTCGACAGATACTTTGCAGCGACATTTTTCTTTGGTTATTTTGGGCCTAACTTTGCAGCACTTGTATCAACCGCAGCCGGCGTATTGCGCGTGCCGCTTGTTAAGTTTCTTACTTACTCAACAATATACCTTTTAGCCTGGAACGTGTTTTGGGGTCTACTGGTCTACAATTTAGGCGACGCAGCCTTAGAGATTGTAGGGTTTAAGACTTTCTTTATTATCATTGGGGCCTGGGTTGTGGTACAAATAATCCTCTACATATATGAGCGCCGAACCGTATAAAGACATCGTCATTATTTATCACTCGCCCTGCCTCGATGGCTTTGGTGGCGCGTATGCCGCGTGGAAAAAGTTTGGCGACTCGGCAACGTACTTGCCCATGCGTCGCAGCAAACTAACAACAGAGGGCCTGGCTGGCAAGGATGTTTATTTTATCGACTTTACCTACCCGCAAGACTTGACCGACCAGATAGTTAAAGAGGCCAGGTCGGTGACCATACTCGACCACCATACAGGAGTTAAGACTGTGGTCGAGAGTGTCAAAAATCATGTATTTGACGAAAACCATTCGGGGGCAGTTATTGCCTGGCACTACTTCCACCCAAAGCTACCGCTGCCTAGGATGCTCGCTTATATCGAAGATATCGATCTCTTCCGCAAAGTACTGCCTCATTGCAAAGAGGCTGTCTCATACCTCTCAACCGTAAAATTCGACTTCGCCGTATGGGAGAAACTCGTTACTGATTTTGACGATGATATAAAGTTTGAGGAGATAATAAAAATTGGTGGGTATTATGCCCAATATAGCGACATCGTTGTCGAGCAGTTTATGGACGAGGCATACCCCATAGAGTTCGAGGGGTATAAGATATTGACTGCAAACGTCGCCAACTTTTTAGGCTCAACTGTGGCAAACAGACTTTGGGAAAAGCACGACCTGCCTTTTGCGCTTACGTGGCACGCAGACGGTAAAGGAGTCGTCCGTTACTCTATGCGAGGCAGAGGTGAAGTTGATTTGGCGGCCATTGCCCAAAAGTACGGAGGCAACGGACTCCACAACGCGGCGGGATTTAATTTGCCGCCTGACACTCCTCCGCCGTTCAAACGGATCTAAACAAAAAGGACGCCGGCTTTCGCCGGCGCCAGTCAAACGTCAGTACCCAAGATACTTCAGACATGCGAGCGAAGATTCCACACACCCCATCCCGCGGCTCCAAGGTGCGTAGTCGGCAAGAATAATAGTACGCTCCCGTTCGTGCCCTGTGCCTTTCCACACCAGCACCCCCTCTGTGTCGGTGCGGTAGTAACGCCCCGGCACTTCAGGGTGGTTGGGGCTTCCCGCCAACGCTATGCCAGCAAAGTGGTCTTCGTTGTTGTGTATCGCTTTGCTGATGCGCGAGTTAGCGGCTACGACTCCGGTTACTTCTCCGGCACCCTGGAAAGCATCCAGCATGGTCCTTACGTCGGTTGGCGAGTCGCCGATCTTGACGATCTTTACCTCCGACATCGCAACTCCTGAGTGAAAACTTAGCATGTTGCCCGCACGCTCCATTGCCATGTGCTTTTGAGCGAACGTAGAAACCCCGTAGGTCGTAAAGTGGCCCGCCGCCGGATTGCTCTCGTCTACAAGTACCGCGTTTGGAAAGAGCCCTTTGAGCTGCCAGGAAAGAAAGCTCAACCAGAACTCCTCTCTTTCCTTTTCGCTAAAGTGTTTCCACTGGGCGCGAAAAGCCAACGGTGCCACATCCACGTCTCCGGCCTCCCACGCGCCGTCCTGGTCGATGAGGCCCAAGTGCTTCCTGTAGCTCCCGTCGGGGTATGCGCGGTCCAAGTCAAAGAAAAACTCGGGCCGCCAGGTTGAGCCTCCCGTCGCTTCGTCGTACTCCCAGTCATACAGGTAGTGGTCATCCTGCATGGGATATATCCCTGTCCCAAATCCTACGAACAGGTCTGGGTTGAGAAGATACATCCACTCTTCGACGTCTTCCGGCCTGTCAGTGATCTTTCCGTTAGGCAGCCGGATCTTGGGCGCAGGCCGGTTTAGGCCTCGCGCACGAGACCGCGCAAAGGTCGCGCTGTCTGCAGAGAGATCAACGACCTGAGCCGACGACTCGACAAAGACGTCGGCTTTAGTGATGCGGCGGATCTCCCAACCCGCCGCAATTTCTTTTTTTGGAGGATCGGCGACCGGGTGAGGAAAAGGCTGTATGCACCCATCCTTGTCCGCGACGACTATCCTCCTTGCGCCAGCCTTAAGCTTTCGAACTGCCAGGCTGTCGCGGTAGGCGTCGGCGTAGACTTGCCGTCCTTCCATCGATCCAGTCTCCCGAATGTACTTAGTCCGTGCCCACTCGCAACCATATACGAGCAAACCTGTGGTGTACATGAAGTCGCCAGACAGCCTCGCTTATGGCTTGAAATATGGGCTTTTTGTGGTACTGTAGGCGGGTGAAAATACTCGCCATAGAGACCTCGTGCGACGAGACGGGTATTGCCCTGCTTGAGGGCACAAAGCACGGCGAGACCTTGGAATTTAAAACTATTAAGGCCGCCCTTTTAAGCCAGGCCAGACTACACGCCGAGTATGGAGGCGTATTCCCCACGCTTGCCAAACGCGAGCACACAAAAAATCTACCTATTTTGTTTAAAGAGTTTAGTGATGAAACGTTTGATGCCGTCGCTGTAACATCGGGCCCGGGGCTCGAGCCGGCATTGTGGACAGGCATCGAGTTTGCCACAGCTCTTGCAAAAGAGCGCGGCGTACCGCTTTTGCCCGTTAACCACATGGAGGGGCATATTGTTTCGTCTCTTGCCGAGCGCACGGGCGACACATCACGCATACAAGACGTGCAGTTTCCCATACTCGCGCTTTTAATATCGGGTGGGCACACAGAGCTTGTGTTAATGCGAGAGTGGTTTACATACGAGCTGCTGGGCCGCACGCTCGACGATGCTGTGGGCGAGGCGTTCGACAAAGTTGCGCGCATGCTCAACCTGCCCTACCCGGGCGGGCCCGAGATTTCGAAGCTCGCGACAGAAGCCAGGAAAAAGCTTCCGGAAAAGGGAGAGATGTACACGACCCCAACTCCCTTTTCCGAAACTTTTTCCCTGCCTAGACCCATGCTCAACACCGACTCGTGCGACATGTCGTTTTCGGGCCTTAAAACTGCTGTGTTGTACGCCGTGCGCGACTTGGGCGGGATGCACAGGATGTCGCAGGCCGAACAGGCCGCTTTTGCTACAGAGTTTGAAAATGCGGTGGCCGAAGTATTGTGTACCAAAACCCGCCGCGCACTTAATGAGTCGGGTGCCAAAACGTTTGTTATAGGCGGCGGGGTTGCGGCAAACCGCTACATCCGCGAAGAGCTGCAAAAAATGATTTTAGACGAGTTCCCCGATGTAGAGTTTAGGCTCCCCCACCTCTCGATAACCGGCGACAACGCAATAATGATAGGCGAAGCCGCGTTAGCGCATCTTTTGCTGGGCAACTGGGATCTTAAAGATAAAGGCGAAATTAAAGCCAAAGGCAACCTTTCGTTAGCCCAAAAGGTGTTGTAATCTAAGGCTCTATGGCGATGCCCGAGAAGTTTTTAAAGCCCTACGACCCCAAGGCCACCGAGGGCTCTATATATAAAGAGTGGGAGGAGTCGGGCTACTTTAACCCCGACAATCTTCCTAAATTGCCAGACGGCTCCGAGCGCATCGCACCGTTTTCAATTGTGCTTCCTCCGCCTAACGTCACGGGCACATTGCACCTGGGCCACGCGGCCATGCTTGCGGTCGAAGATATTTTGGTGCGCTACAACCGCATGCGCGGTAAAAAAACTGTTTGGATACCGGGCACCGACTCGGCAGCTATAGCCACGCAAAGCAAAGTCGAGGACATTTTGTATAAAGAGTCCAAGCAGACGCGCCACGACATTGGCCGCGAGGCGCTGATGGAGCGGGTAGACGCGTTTACCAAAGAAAGCGAGTCGACAATAATCAACCAAGTTAAGCGCATGGGCTCGAGCTTAGACTGGAGCCGCTACGCTTACACGCTCGACGACAAGCGATACAAGGCCGTTATGGAGGCGTTTGTACGGATGTATAACGCGGGGCTAATTTATCGCGGCAACCGCATCGTCAACTGGGACCCAAAAATGCAGACAACCGTGTCTGATGACGAAATCGAGCGCAAAGAAGAGACAACTCCGTTTTATTATTTTAAGTACGGGCCGTTTGTCATAGGCACCGTGCGCCCCGAGACAAAGTTCGGCGACAAGTACGTTGTCATGCATCCAAGCGACGAGCGCTACGCAAAGTACACACACGGCCAGCAGATAGACCTTGAGTGGATAAACGGTCCCATCACCGCAACGGTCATTAAAGACGAGGCCGCCGACCCGGCCGTGGGCTCGGGCGTTATGACCATTACCCCGGCACACTCGCTGGTGGACTTTGAAATTGCTCAGCGCCACAACCTCGATATCGAGCAAGTAATAGACGAGCGCGGGATACTCTTGCCTATTGCCGGAGAGTTTGCCGGCCAACATATTAAAAAAGCCCGCGCCGCAATAGTTGAAAAACTAAAAGCTAAAGGCCTGGTCGAAAAGGTGGACGAAAAATACACCAACAACCTGGCTACCAACAGCCGCGGCGGCGGCCTCATTGAGCCTCAGATAAAAAAGCAGTGGTTTATCGGCGTCACCCGCCCTATTGCCGAGCGCGGCGGCAAAAGCCTTAAAGACCTAATGCGCGAGGCTGTCGAGAGCGGTAACACCAAAATTACCCCCGACCATTTCGAAAAGATTTACTACCATTGGATAGACAACCTGCGTGACTGGTGCATTAGTCGCCAAATTTGGTTTGGGCACCGGATCCCAGTTTGGTACAAGGGCGACGAAACTAAGGTGCAGGCCGACTCCCCCGGCGCCGGATGGGAGCAAGACCCCGACACACTAGACACCTGGTTTAGCTCCGGCTTGTGGACTTTCTCGACCCTAGGCTGGCCCGAGCAAACCGACGACTTAAAAAACTTCCACCCCACCGCAGTCCTTGAGACCGGCTATGACATCCTCTTCTTTTGGGTGGCGCGCATGATACTTATGTCGACATTCCTTATGGGCGAGGTGCCGTTTAAAAACGTCTACCTCCACGGGCTTGTGCGCGACGGCCAGGGCCGCAAAATGAGCAAGTCGTTGGGCAACATCATCGACCCTTTGGATATGATAGAAAAATACGGCGCCGACGCTGTGCGCCTGTCGCTTATCATGGGCGCCGCACCGGGCAACGACATCAAACTCTCTGAGGATCGCATCCGCGGATATAAACACTTTGCCAACAAAATTTGGAACGTTACCCGCTTTGTACTTGAAAACACCCAAGGATTAACACTAGAAGATGGTTTTGACGACCGCAATGAATTTGATAAAGAACTCCGGCAGGAGCGCCGAGCGACATTCGAAGAGGTCAACAAGCATATAGATACATTCCGTTTGGACCTTGCCGCGGACACACTTTACCAATATGTCTGGCACCGGTTTGCCGACGAAATTATTGAAGATAGTAAACGCATCCTCAAAGAAGGGTCTGACGAGGAAAAGAAGCGTCGCCAAATGTTTTTGCTCTATACCCTGCACTGGATACTGAAGGGCCTCCACCCCTTTATGCCCTTTGTCACAGAAGAGATCTGGAAGGACATGCCCTCGCGTAAAGACCTGTTGATGGTCGAGACCTGGCCCGCATAAGGCCTATACGGGGCGTGGTATAATGCGCATATGTCCGTTGGTCTTCTTATCGCCGTACTAGGCGGGATATTGCCGGCGCTGTTGTGGCTCGTGTTTTGGCTCATGGAGGACCGCTGCGACCCCGAGCCCAAGCGCTACATTTTTTACTGCTTTATTGCCGGCATGGTGGCTGTCCCGCTTGTACTGCCTATCGAGCAGCATCTAGCCAACTATTTTACCAACCCAACACTCCTGTTGGTCTGGGCTGCGGTCGAAGAGCTGTTTAAATTTGGTGCGGCCTACATAGCGGCGCTGCGCTTTAGGGTCTTTGACGAGCCCCTAGACGGCGTTATTTACCTGGTTACTGCGGCGCTTGGGTTTTCTGCGCTCGAAAACGTCTTCTTTCTTCTTTCACCCGTGGGCGATGGCAATCTTTTGCTGACGCTTGTTACCGGCGACCTGCGCTTTATAGGCGCGTCGGTGCTGCACACACTGTCGTCGGCCACCATTGGTGTAGCGCTCGCGTTGTCCTTTTACAAGAGCGTGGCGTGGCGCAAGCTTGCAGCCGTAGCCGGAGTTATCCTTGCGGTCGCATTGCATACGCTCTTTAACTTTTTTATACTTAACAGCGGCAGCGGATCGACTTTTTTGGTCTTTCTCGCCATATGGCTTGGCATTGTGGCGCTCCTCTTTACGATAGAGCAGGTCAAGCAGCCGGCGCGCGACTATTGTTAATCCTCATCATCATTACTTATGGCACGAGAAAGACGATCATTGTTTGAGTGGCTCACCGGAAGCCAGGGCGAGTCGGACTACTCTTTTGACGAACTCGAGCAAGGCGGTGCCAGCTTTGCACCTACACCCGCGCGCGGCAAGCATATACCAATACACTCGCAAGGCATCCCCGCCTCAGAGAGCCTTGTCGAGGAGGAGCCCACAGGCGAGCTTGCGGTAGACGTCTACCAAACACCAACCCATATTGTTATTAAGGCCATGATAGCCGGCGTTAAGCCCGACGACCTCGACGTGTCAATTACGCGCGACATGGTCACCATACGCGGTAAGCGCGAGAGGCACACCGAGGGCACCGCTGGCGACTTTTTCTTTCAAGAGCTGTACTGGGGCGCGTTTAGCCGCACCATTGTTTTGCCACAAGAGGTAGAGATAGAAGAGGCCGAGGCAAGCGAAAAGCACGGGCTTTTGGTTGTCCGCCTGCCTAAGCTGGACAAGGGTCGCCAAGCCAAACTTAAAGTTAAGTCCAACTAAAAAATCCCCTTCGGGGGACTTTTTAGTACATGTGCTTGGGGCCGGGCTCGAACCGGCGACATCTTCCTCTTCAGGGAAGCGCTCTACCAACTGAGCTACCCAAGCAGTAAGGGCAGTTTAGCAAAAGATAGGCCAGGAGGCCACTACTTGGGCTTTGTTGACGTCCCAAAATACTGGCCAAAAAACCCTTGCACCTGGCTCTCAAAATTTTGTGTTTTGCCGTAAGCACCCATTATCTGGGTGACGTACGGCTGTACATAGGTGTAATACGACCAGGCCGATACGCCCAGTATGAGCAACCACCAAACAACACTCCACACAGAGCGCAGGCGCTGCGAGCGGCGCATGGAGTGCACCACCTTGTTGGTGTCGGCATTAAGCTGAGCCTGGCGCTTAACAAGCTCTTTGAGCTCCTCCATATCCAAGTCGTTTTC
>DASYIO010000030.1:0-3310 GCA_035997465.1 Minisyncoccota bacterium
TCAACGTCTCCTCGTCTAATGGCTGAGGGTTAAGCTCCATCGCCAAGAAACGGTCGACGGCGGCAATTTGTCGTCTGCGCCAGACATCCTCCGCAGAATCTGCCTCGACTGCCTCCGCCTGCAGATGCTTGGAGTAGTTTCTTGCAGTATCCTCCGGGACTGACGTAGGAGCTACTGGAGCAACTTTTTTAGCTTCTTGTTGCGGTGTTGCCGCTGCAGGCTCCGACTTTGTGGCCTCGGGCAGGAGCCCGCCGAAAAGATCACTGGACATGGCAGCCTCGCTGTTAGGGTTAAGATCGTTCACCGCCAAGCATAGCAAACATATATAAAATTCAAAACGGGCGGACCAAAGAATGGTCCGCCCGCGTTTGCGCCTCCCCGGCGCTTGTTGACGATCGGTCTTGTGCCGATCAGTCGTTCTGGTTGTTTTCGCCCAGGATTCGATCACGAAACGAAACAACATCGGCGCCTTCGCCGCCGACAACTCCTCGGTCGCCCTTTTTCGACGGGGCAACCCGAGCTTTTGCTTGCTCTGCGGCATAGCGTTGCTCATCGGCTTCGATGGCTAACGCTTTGAAGCCACTGCGTGCGCTCATTGCTTATCCTAACCTTGTGGCGCAAAGCGCCTGTTTCGTTGTTCTTAGTTCACGCCTATACAGGTACTCACTGTGTACAGTATACTCCAAAACCTCCTGAAAGTCAAGTGAAGCGGGTTTGGGGCTAGGGGGATAACTGCGCTAGGCAAACATGCCGTCGACAACCTCTTTTACAATAGTGCCGTCGGCTCTGCCCTTAAGGTCCTTCATCAACATGCCCATAAGCTGGTTGGCTTTTGTTTTGTCGGCAATACCAAGCTCGGTAGCTTTGGCCTTGGCAGCGGCGACTATCTCGTCGCGGCTCATTTGCTGGGGCAACATGGTCTCTAAAATAGCCAGCTCGGCTTTTTCGCTCTCGGCCAGCTCGGGGCGGCCACCGTTTGTAAATTGCTCGATAGAGTCTTTGCGCTGCTTGGCGGCACGCATAACGACCGTAAGCACCTCGTCTTCAGACAAAACACCGTCGGGGCCCTTGCCCTTGGTTACGGCTTCGTTGGTGCAATTGCTTATAAGCCCGCGCACGACTCCAAGCTTAACCGCGTCTTTGGCGCGCATGGCGTCCTTCATCATCTCTTTTAAATCTGTTTGCAACATAATCTCAGTGTAGCAAACAAAAGCGCCGCCGTTAATGGGGCGTTCAGGCACGCTCAGGTACGCTTAGGGTACGTGCGCATTACACCTAACCACATAACGCTTATGGCACAAGAACTCGAAAAGGACGAGCAGAGCGAGATGGATAATGAGACAACAAAGATTAAACAGGGTAGCGGCAGAGGGTTTGCCGGCATGAGCGAAGATAAGCGCCGTCAAATAGCATCTAAGGGTGGCAAAGCCCAGGGCAAGGGCAATAACCCCGGCAACTTTGCCAATAACCGCGAAAAGGCCGTAACGGCGGGCAGGTTGGGCGGCCAAAACAGCCGGGGTGCGGGCCAGGCAGGCAGCAATGATACTAACGACAGTGACCTAGAGTAGATAGAAGTAAAAATCCTCCGGTTGGAGGATTTTTACTTTGCCACTACGTCGACTGCCGAGCGGACCTTGGAGCGTCCGTCAAAGCGTACTTTGCGCTGGTTGCGGAAGGACACTATACCGGTCGTAAGAGCAAAAAGGGTGTGGTCTTTGCCAAGACCTACATTGCGGCCCGGGAGCATCTTGGTGCCGCGCTGGCGCACTATAATGTCGCCTTGTTTGGCAACCTGGCCGGCAAACAACTTAACGCCCAAGTATTTGGGCTTGGAGTCTGTTAGGTTTTTAGCTGTGCCGCCCGCTTTTTTACTTGCCATACGCTATACTTGAGATGCCTATGATATCAAAAGAGGCCTTAGTTAGCAAGCTCTTGCCCCTCGAGCCGTACCTTTTGCCGGCTGTCATTGTGCTGGTCGGGGTAGGGGCCTTTGGCCTGGGGCGGCTTTCGGCCCAGCCCCAAAACCTCGCAAATCTGCGCATTATCTACCCCGATGCCCAAGCCGCCACACCGGTTAAGGCGGGCGAGCCGGTCGCCGCCCCAACAGCACCCAAAGCCGCGCCCGCCGCCTCGGGCAACTACGTAGCGTCCAAGAGCGGCACCAAGTACTACTTAACGACGTGCTCGGGTGTTAGCCGTATTAAAGACGAAAATAAGGTCTACTTTGCCACGGCTGGCGAGGCGGTGGCGGCCGGGTATGGCCCGGCCGCCAATTGCCCCGGACTTTAAAGATGAAAAGAAAGCTCAAACGCATCGCAATAATTACGCTTGGCGTACTCTCGATATTTGTAGGATTAGCGGGCTTGGTTTTGCCTATATTGCAGGGCTGGCTCTTTTTGGCTATTGGAGCGCTGCTGCTGTCGATGTACTCGCCTAGCTTGCGGGCGTTTATATACAGGCACACGAGCAAGTTCCCCAAATTCCACGTGTGGGTGCTTAAGACCGACGAGTGGACCACTAAAGTTTTTGGCGCGCCCGAGGTAGACTAGCTCTATGCTTGTAACCGATTGCGAAATGACAGGTCTCGAGCCTACACTCCACTCGATTTTAAGTGTAGGGGCTATCGACTTAGACAACCCGTCGCATCAATTATACGAGGAGTGTCGTGCTTGGGATGGCGCAAAGATCGAGGACGAGGCGCTGGCTGTCAACGGCTTTACCCGCGAGCAGGCCGGCGACCCGGCCAAGCAGTCCGAGGCCGAGTTGGTGCACAAGTTTATAGCTTTTGCCAATGGCATGCCCGACACGACCCTGGCCGGGCAAAACGTGTTTGTAGATTACTTTTTTCTTGAGGCGGCGGCGCGTCGGGCAGGACATACGGCCTGGCCGTTTGCCCATCGGATAATAGATATCCATACACTCGCCTGGGAGCATATGGTCAAAAGGGGAGTCACTCCCCCGGTTAATGCCGAAAGGCGCCACTCGGCGCTTAACCTCGAGGCGGTGGCCCGGTATTGCGGCATGGAGGAAGAGCCCAAGCCGCACAATGCGCTTGTGGGCGCCAAATATAGCGCCGAAGTAATTTCGCGCTTGCTGTACGACAAAAAACTTTTGCCGGAGTTCGAGCAGTACGATCTACCTTGGATTCAGCGTAGCTGATGCGTGGCTTAAATAGCCAAAACACGCTAAAATCGCAAAGTTAACCAAAAGCGGGCCGTAGTATACCGGCAGTACATATGCATGGGGTGCATATAGACCGGGTTCAATTCCCGGCGGCCCGACAAAATATAGGTTCGGCAGGGGCTTTGGG
>DASYIO010000031.1:0-5001 GCA_035997465.1 Minisyncoccota bacterium
CTCGAGACCCACAACCAGGTAGCCGATCTGCCAGTCGAGGCCGATCTGCGCGCCGGCGTGCCAGCTGTGGGACAACTTGAGCGGATCGTAGATTCCGCCGTTGGAGTCCTCCATGTGCGTCTCGTCGACCAGCGCATAGCCGCCGTGCACACCGACATGGAAGCCGGTCCAGTTGTAGACCGTCTGGATCGGCTGGTAGAGCCGGAGTTGCGGCTGCTGGATGTCCGCCGCGTTGGCGGCGAACGTCGAGCCTGCGACCAGAGCGGCCGCGAGTAACAGTTTGGCTTTGTTCATGACCCCGTCCTTTTCGCTTGGGCTTGTTGGAAAATGTGGTTCTGCGGCCATCCGGTGTGGATGGAGCAGGGGAACGACCCATACATAAGATAATACCAGTATGGGTTATTGTCAAGTAGCCCTGTTGGGATACAAAAAGGCCCTGGCTGGGTCATAAAAAGCAAACCGGCGTCGCCCTTTGGGAGGGAGACGCCGATTCAAGGTCCGATCAGTAGCCGTAGCCGATCGGAGGGCCTTTGCCGTCAAAGAAGTAGGAAAGCCCCTTGCCCATCGCTGCCCCGACATTCTTGAGCGCAATGGTACCAGCCCGTTCTCGGCCGGCCGCCCAGGCGACGAGGTCGCACGAGCGCACGCCGGCTTTGTTCGCCAACGCAGTTGCTTTTTCTTCGGAGCCATCACCGGGCATCATGTTGATAAGCACGGTGAGGTTTCGGCCTACGATTTGGTCGATCGTCTCGGCCGACTCAAGGTTTGCAGCATACGTGATCGTCATTACCTACGTCCTGGTTGTATGTTCCGGGCCCGGAACAGTTTTTTGGGTGTCGACTAACACCGGTCCGCAACTGCATGCCACTTCCTGTTACGCTAAACGCGGCACTTAAACGTGCTCTGTGCAATAAGATACAAGATTTTATAAAATAGTCAACTCTAGTTGGTCGTATAAAAATGAAGACCCCCGCCGATTGGGCGGGGGCTTCGGACCATCCTTTCGTAGGTCCAAGTTGAAGATCTGAATAACAGGGCCCGCGGTCAGCCGGCGACGACACGCAGCTTGGGCTGTTCGGCGACCTCGTCGGGGGCCAGTTCCTCGGCCATTTCGACCAGGAGCTGGCGGGCCTTGCGGCTTTTGATTCGGTGGAACGCCTTGACGATCCGGACCGAGCCAGACGTCTGCAGGAAGCCGAAGACGCTTTCGTTGCCGCTCCCGGCGCCGGTCTCGCGCACCGAGTTGGTGCCCGAGGCGCCGCCGCCGAAGAAGAACGAGATCGGCACTCCCAGAGCTTCCGAGATGCGCTGCAGCCGGCCCGCGCCGATGCGATTGACGCCCTTCTCGTACTTCTGGACCTGCTGGAAGGTCACGCCGATGCGGTCCGCCAGCTCGGTTTGGGAAAGGCGGCACTCGAGCCGCCGCGCGCGGACACGACGGCCGACTTCCGCATCACGCAAGTCGGCACGACGTGCGCGCACGTGTTTATCGATCACTTTCGCATTCTTCACAAGGAACTCCCATCTTTCAGTTTGCAAACTGGTGCAAGTACATCCGTACCCCCAGTGCGTTGTAACTTAATACACCTACATATAAATGTCAATAGACGGCAACAAAGTATAAAAAAGCAGAACCCCCGGCTTTTGGCCGGGGATTCGAGACCGGGGCAAGCCCCGAGTCGGTTACCAGGTGGCTTTCAGGAAGCCGCCGATGGTGTAGTTGGCGTCGCAATTGGTCGTGAGGATGTTGCACCACGCGACGACGGCGCGCGGTCCCACCTCGACGTTCTTGTTGAGCTGGTAGCCGAGCGCGCCCGTGAGCGAGTACACGGTAGCGTTCTGGTTTGGGAACCAGCTCGTCGGGTAGTACCACGTCTCACCGGTAAGGTCAGCGCGCAGCCGGTCGGTAAGCTGGTAGCTCGCCGCCATGCCGCCAAAGACCCCGACCGTGTCGACGTTGGGACCGAGCACGTGGTTGTGCTGGTAGTCTGCGCCGCCGAAGGCACGGAGCTTGAACGGGCCGACGACGAACGGGAGCGACACCACGGCCCGCGAGTTGAAGGTCGTATAGTTGACCCCGCCGAGCCGGAACTCGTACACGCCGGCGCGGATGTCGACGTTGAAGATGTCGAGCATCTTGAAGCGGCGTCCGACCAGCACATCGCCCTCGAGCCCGTCGTCCATCTTCGACAACGGCACGGCACCGAAGCCCAGCACGTAAAGGCCGGTCTCTTTGTCCATGCAGTCGGCGATCGTGAGCGACGTCGGATTGCGATTGAGCACGTTGCCAGTGTTGTTGTACATCAGGTTGGATCCAACCGTCTGAAACACTCCACAGGCGAAACGGCTTTCGAACGTCGCCGTCTGATCGACCGGTGCCTTGATGGGCATATCGGCCGCGTAGGCAGCTCCCGCAACTGTCATCATGACGGCCGCGAGCATTCCAACAAAGCGAATCATGAGGGGTCCCCCCGTTTGCGATACAGTTTCGCCTTAACGCCGGCGGCGCCAAGGTATTCCCATTAAATTTAAACAACTTAAAGAGCCGGGACTAGCTTAACCTATTTAAATGCAAATGTCAAGGGTGAGCAGGTGCCTTATTTACCCTTGGGTCTCAGGAGGGGAAAGAGCTGCGCTTCGTGTATTGGGCGGTTTTCGAGGAACGAAAACAGCCGCTCAGACATCCCAAAGCCAAACGACGGAGGCATCCCGTACTCCATGGCCTCGACGTACTCCTCGTCTAGGCGCTGGGCCTCAGGGTCGCCGGCGTCGCGCATTTTTTGCTGCTCCTCAAAGCGCGCACGCTGGTCTATGGGGTCGTTAAGCTCGCTAAATCCTTTGCCAACCTCGCTGCCTGCAAGTATCACCTGCAGGCGCTCCACGACTTTAGGATTTTTGTCATAGCGTTTGGCCAAAGGCTCTAAGTACGCGGGCACGCCCACCAAAAATGCAGGGCCCGCGACGCTTTTGCGCACAGACTTCCATAAATAATCGACCGCGCGCGCCAGGTTAAGCGTCTCGCCGGGTTTTAGGCCTGCTTTTTCTACTGCGGCTATCGCCTCTGATTCGGTAGCAGTTAGCGGGTCGATGCCAAACTTGTCTTTAATCACTTTGCAAAAGTCGATGACCTCCCACTCCTTTGCCAAATCCACAACATGACCGTTTATCTCAAACTTTGTTTTGCCATAGACCTCGGTGGCAATGCGGCGGTACAGCTCTTTTACAAACTCGCCACCCTTTTTAAGGTCGCTATACGCCTCGTACGACTCCCACTGGGTGTAGTCCTGTAAGTGCTCGCGCGACTGTCCCTCGTTGCGAAATATCCGCCCTATCTCAAATACTTTGGGGAAGCCGGCCACCAGCAGGCGCTTAAGCCACAGCTCTAAAGAAATGCGTAGATTAACATCAATGTCGAGCGCGTTGTGGCGCGTCTCAAACGGCCTTGCATCGGCGCCGCCCGGTGATGTCTCGAGTACCGGCGTGTCGACCTCCATAAATCCTTTGTCGATATAAAACTGCCGGATAGTTTGCCAAAACTTGGTGCGGCGCTCAAACATTGCACGCAGCTCTGGGTCTAGCAGTATGTCGAGGTAGCGCTGGCGCAGCTTAAGCTCGGGGTCTTGCAGGCCCTGCCACTCGCCGGGCAAAGGCGACAGTGCTTTGGCAAGCATGGCCCACGACGCGGCCTTGAGCGACTGGCTCCCTCGCTTGGTGGTGTAGCCCGCACCGGTGGCCTCGATAAAGTCGCCCTGGTCTACTGTTTGGTCAAACAGGTCAAAGGCCTCGGGGGCGCCTGCCTTGCCGGCGGGCAGGTCGTCTTTTTGCAAAACTACCTGGATGCGCCCGGTGCCGTCATATATATCGGCAAACATAATGCCGCCCTGGCCGCGCACCGACATAACGCGCCCGGCAAGCGTGGCCTCTTGGCCCTCTGCAAACTTGGCGACAAAATCCGCTATCGAGCCGGTGCGCTTGGTCGATGCGGGGTAGGGGTTTATACCGGCACTTTTTAAAATATCGAGCTTTTTGAGCCGCTCGGCGCGCATGCTGTCTCCGCTGTTCATGGACTTATCATAACAGACTCCATATATAACTGTAGCCCGGCCCCTCGTGTAAGTGAGAGGTCGGGCCTATTTGGTGCCGCGTCTGAGTCGGGTCACATTTGCCCCTTGGGGCCTTGCTTGTCGGTACTGAGGTCGTCTGCCTTGGGAGGCGGCGTTGGAGCCGCCCATTTCGCTATCGCCGACACGCTTGCGTTGGCAACGAATGCCAATGCAACCACGACGAGGATAGAACCCAAGATGACCCGCAACCGACTAGTCTTGTGGGACTTTGTCATTGAGCGGTCCTTTTTGTTGGAGTCTTTTTGCGCATTTGCGCGATGAAATGTACTACGCCTTGCTGCCTATATTTGGTATACGCCTTATGTGGTGACGGGTCAAGCACATGAAGCTTACAGAGTGTGTATAAGATACAGAAATAGCAAACGGCCGGTCCTTCCTTTCTGGAAGTCCCGGCCGTCGTAATTCATTTGCCCAGTGCGTCTTTGATGACCTGGGTCAGCCCGTAGCGGTTAAAGTCCGCGTTGTCTGCCGCGATGCGGCATACATGGCGTTGCTCGAGCTGGAGCGCCGAGATTATGGTAGCGAGGATAAGCCCGCCGACCACAAGCCCGAACGATTGCCACTTGACGCGAGCGTTCGCGGCCTTTTCCTCGGCCTGAGACGCTGCGGCATAACGATTCTTGACGATGTTCATTGGGAGACTCCTTACTGTTAAGACAGTCGAGTCCCACCCACTCTGTTTACCCGTACTCCCAATTACTAGTATACACCCGCTTGGGTGTTTTGTCAATGTGGCAAAAAGCCTTTGTATATAGGCTCTTTTGTCGACTAAAGATTTTTTCGTCAACTCAGTCGTCAAAGAGGATAAATGTGAATAAATACACAAGTTTAGTGGGGTAGGGTGGAGTAAAATAGCTAGCAGTGGGACAAAGTGGGA
>DASYIO010000032.1:0-4129 GCA_035997465.1 Minisyncoccota bacterium
GTTGGGGATGAGAGATGTGAGCTTCTGGCTTTGGTTGTAGTAGACGAAGCCTTTCGCTCGCAATCCATCCCGGCCTCGTCCGCCGATGAAGCTCCGTTCCTGGTATGTAATACCCAGGATTTCTCTTAAGGCGTCGGTCGCGTCGTCGGGGTAGTGCCCGCCGTAGCTGACGAACAACATGGTCTTGTCGCCCGCCCACAGCGTCGTATGCCCGGTCAGGAGTCCCGCGCCTGTGCCCGTGTACTGGTCAATGAGCCGGAAGCCATCTCGGCTCACGTCAAAGCCTTTCCATCCGGGCCGGTCCGGGATCGGCTGAGCTTCGCCGCCGCCCGCGTAGCTTTCCGCACCCGACATCGCTTCGAAAAAGAACTCCAGCCAATCCGCTTGCCGCATAGCGTCCTCCAGCGTTGTTTGGTCCCCAGTACTATGTCTCGGGGCGAGAAATTTGGCAAACTGGTATAGTTTCTGTATGGCTCTACCCAACAAAGACGAAGCGCAAAAGCTCCTTTTTGATAACGTCGCAGACGAGTATCAGCGCCACCATGCTTTAATGGTAGCTACTTGCATGGAGGGGTATGGAGAGAAGTTTGGTGAGGACCCAGCCGAGTGGTTTATGACCGGCTACTTACACGATGTCGATTTCGAAAAACATCCCAATGTACACCCGGCGGAGTCGCTAAAATGGTTTAAGGAGTGGGGATATCCCGAAAGTTTGGTGCATGCGGTCGAGGCGCATGCCTACGGCTACAACGGGTTTACAACATTACCGGCAACTAAGCTCGCGGCCGCCCTTATGGCCTGCGACGAGCTGTGTGGGATTTTTTATGCGTACAAGAAGTTAAACCCGATACCCTATGGGCAAATGAAAGTAAGTTCGATTAAAAAGAGGCTGGCCGAAAAGAGCTTTGCCGCCAAAATCGAGCGCGGCACTATATATAGAGGCCAAGAGACCCTGGGCGTTACTTTAGACGATCATATTCAAAACCTTATCCAATTTCTCGCTAAGCTGGACTAAATCAATAAGGCCGCCCGGATTACTCCGCGCGGCCCATGCCCATACGGTTCTTGAGGTCACAAGTGTTAGACCACTCGTGTGTTTTTCTCCAGTGCGGTCCAGAGGAGCACTTGCTGGCTTCGGGTCATGTGCTTCGGCAACTCGAGAACGAGTGTCCGAGGTTGGCGTGTGTACACCGTCGCCTTTCTCGACCCAATGTGGGGACGGGCAAGTCGTTGGATCTTGTGCCACTTGGGAAAGCGTACGGCACGGCTACCTTGTGGTTGAAACGACAAGCGCATATGGCCTTTCGGCACATCGCCCTCGCCCTTGTGAATCTCTTTCATCTCCAGAGCAGCCATGGTCACCCCCTTTTGGGTTGGGCCGGGTTTCAGGTACGCCAACCCTCAGTATACCCCTTGGGGATAGGAGTTTGACACATCCCCAAAAGGCCCTATACTAAGTAGCGAAACCAACGGGGCAGGCTCTGGCCATAAAAAGCTGGGCCAGGATTGTGTATCGAGTCGGGGGTTTCGATACAAACATAGTGGTGGCAGTAATCACCTAAAGCTTCATAAAGAAGCATGGGAGCTATTTATGCGCCCCCGATTTTTCGTGTTTTGGCTCTGTGCATATCTAGATTGACGCTTGGTCATTTGTGCGCGTAGCCATTACCAGAAAAAACATGTGCTCGGTTTAGAGTCTCGATTAATAAGTGCCCGGTTCCACTTTATTAAGCTCCCTTCACTAAACACTCATTATGCGAGAGCAAAAGCATTTCTCTAGGTTCCGTGCCCCCCGTGTTGCAACGCCGAACCTGGTTGAAGCGCAGTCGCAGTCCTACCTCTGGCTTTTGGAGAAAGGCGTGCGCGAGACGTTCAAGGAGTTCACTCCTATCAAGGACTACTCGGGCAAAAAGTTCGACCTTGAGTTCCTCAAGATCGAGCTCGGCGAGCCTAAAGTCGACGAGCATTATGCCAAGGCGCAAAAATTGACGCTCGATATTCCCGTGCGCGCCATCGTCAAGCTCAAAAACAAGGTCGCCGGGACAGAAAAAGAGCAGGAGATATTTTTGGCTGACCTGCCGTTGATGACCGACCACGGCACCTTTGTTATAAACGGTGTCGAGCGCGTCATTGTCCCGCAGCTTGCGCGCTCCTACGGCGTCTTCTTTACCGCCGAAGAGGTCAAGGGCAAGCGCCACTTTGGCGCCAAGGTTATACCAGCCCGCGGTGCCTGGATAGAGATGGAGGCCGAGGCTGCTGGCGACATTGCCGTGCGTATCGACCGCAAACGCAAGTTCCCGGCTGTGAGCCTTTTGCGTGTTATGGGGGCCCACACCGACGCCGAGCTTAAGGCGCTGTTTAAGGGCCACGAGCTTGGGGCCAAGTGGATAGAGGCCGCTGTCGAAAAAGACCCGGCCAAGACCATCGAGGATGCCTACATCGAGATCCACAAGCGCTTGCGCGACGGCGATTTGGCCACGGCCAAAAACGCCGAGGAGTACATCAACTCTATATTTAGCGAAGAGCGCTACGACCTCTCGCGCGTGGGCCGCTACCGCTTTAATCAGCGCTTTAACAAATCGCTCGACGAAAAGGAGCTCTTGCGCAAAACTCTTTCGCTCGAGGACTTGGTAACCGTCATCGGCAACCTCCTTACGCTCGAGAATGACCCCGAGGCTGTCGAGGACAACATCGACCACCTGGGTTCGCGTCGCGTGCGCTATGTCGGCGAGATGCTCCAGTCGCGCCTGCGCGTGGGCCTCACCCACATGAAGCGCAACATCCAAGACAGGATGTCGACTATTGATGCCGAGGCCACCATGCCGCAGCAATTTGTAAACCCGCGCCCGCTGCAGGCCCGCATCAAAGAGTTCTTTACGACCAACCAGCTTTCGCAATTTGCCCAGCAGACCAATGCACTCGAAGAGCTTGAGCACATGCGCACACTCTCGGCTCTTGGCCCGGGCGGCCTCACACGCGAGCGCGCAGGCTTTGAGGTCCGCGACGTCCACCCAAGCCACTACGGCCGCCTGTGCCCCATACAAACACCCGAAGGCCCCAACATCGGCCTTATTTTGCGTCTCGCACAATACGCGCGTCTTAACGAGTTCGGCATGATAGAGACTCCGTACGCCAAGGTCGTCAAGGGCAAAGTTACCGACGAAATTGTCTATCTTAACGCCGCCGAAGAGGAGAGCGTCTCCATTGCCCACGGTGCAACGAAGGTAGACGACCATGGCAAAATTGCCGAGGACATGCTCGAGGTGCGCACCGGCATGGGCCCCGCGCGTATCTCTAAAAATGACGTCGACTATATCGATGTTTCTCCCGAGCAGCCGTTTTCCATCGCAACGTCGATGATCCCGTTTTTGGAGCACGACGACGCTAACCGTTCGCTGATGGGTTCCAACATGCAAAAGCAGGCTACGCCCTGCATCATCCCCGAGGCACCGCTTGTGGCAACCGGCATCGAGGCCAGGGCTGCGCGCGATACGGGCCGCCTTGTATACGCCAAAGAGGCCGGCGTAGTCACCGAAGCAGACGGCAAACGCATCAAAGTTAAGAACGAAAAAGGCAAAGAAGTAGAGTACCCGCTCATAAACTTTGTCCGCACCAACGGATTTACATCGCTCCACCAGCGCCCGTCCATCTCGGTGGGTACCAAGGTTAAAAAGGGCGACCTGTTGGCCGACGTATCTACGTCTGACCAGGGTCAGCTAGCACTTGGCCAAAACGCGCTCGTTGCGTTTATGTGCTGGAGCGGTGCTAACTACGAGGACGCCATCATCATTTCCGAGCGCATGGTCAAAGACTCTAAGTTTAGCTCGGTACACATCGAGGAGTTTGTCTGCAACGTACGCGACACCAAATTGGGTCCGGAGGAGACAACCCACGACATCCCCAACGTTTCGGAGGCCAAGCTGCGCAACCTCGACGAGGACGGTATTGTACGCCCCGGCTCCGAGGTTCGCCCCGGCGACATTTTGGTAGGTAAAATTACCCCCAAAGGCGAGACGCAGCTTACTCCCGAGGAGCGCCTTTTGCGCTCCATATTCGGCGACAAGGCCCGCGATGTTAAAGACTCGTCCTTGCGCATGGAAAACGGCAAGCGCGGCCGCATCATCGGCGT
>DASYIO010000033.1:0-5564 GCA_035997465.1 Minisyncoccota bacterium
TTTTAACTAGCGTGGTCTTGCCCGCACCCGAGTGGCCTACTACCGATATAAATTCACCGGGCTCGACGCTAAAGGACACATCCTCAAGCGCTACGGAGTTGTCTGCGTAGACTTTAGATACACGGTCGTAATATATCATTGCGCAACTTAGATATTATACACCTTTTGTGTCCGTGTTGGTCAAAAAGGGCTCAATGGCGCCCTCTAGCACAGCCTCGGCGTCGTGGACCTCTACTGCGCTGCGGTGGTCCTTAACCAGCTTGTACGGATGGAGCACGTAGGAGCGTATCTGGCTCCCCCACTCTATTTTGCCCGTTGCGACAGACAGGTCGGTTATTTTTTCTTTGCGCTCTTCCTCCAATCGCCTCAATAGTTTTGCCTTAATAATTGCCAACGCCCTTTCTTTATTAGCGCCTTGGGTGCGCTCGCCGTCCACATGCGCGCTGATACCGGTTGGCGTGTGGACAATGCGCACGGCCGTCTCGCGCTTGTTGACGTTTTGACCGCCCGGGCCCGAGCTGCGCGCGACAGAAATTTCCAAGTCTTTCTCATCTATATCTACACCCGATACTTTTTCTATAACCGGCAAGACCTCGACCAGCACAAACGACGTCTGGCGCTTTTGGCTGGCATTAAACGGAGACTGCCGCACCAAGCGATGCACGCCGTACTCGCTTTTTAAAAGACCGTAGACGCCTTTGCCATCAACCTCAAACGAGGCATTGCGATACCCGCCATGGTCGTTTTCGTTCTTATGAAGCTCGCGCATACCAAACCCGCGGCGCTCGGCAAACTTCCGATACATCTCTACCAGCATGTGCGCAAAATCCTCGGCGTCGTCCCCCCCGGCACCTGCCACAACCGACAGTACGACCGAGCCTTTGTCCCAGGCACTGCCACCCTCGGCCTCTGTCTTTAGGTCCTGCAACTCTTTTATAAGAGACTGTGCGCGGGCCGGGTCTTGCCAAAAATCCGCCGCTTCCATAGCGGCTTCTAGCTCTTTAATACGTGCCTCTATCTGCTGTTTATCCATGGAGCCGAGGGGGAGGATCGAACTCCCGACCTGCGGTTTACGATACCGCTGCTCTACCAGCTGAGCTACCTCGGCACAAACAGACTCCGGCTAGTTATATGTGCAAAACTCCAGTCGCTTACGCGTCTTAATTTTGCGAACCGGGAGCCGAAGGCCGGAATCGAACCGGCGACCTACTCCTTCGCTTACACCTCTTTTCTTACACACGTTAAAGAGGGCTAGACTGTATATTCCCGCCTATGGCGGGCCCTTGTCAGTCGTTCGGGCGTCACATACGCCACGGTCTTGGCCTTGTGCAGGCTATTAACCGTTATTCGGGATTCGATGTGCCGTTGCCGGCGCAAAGGGCGGGGATCTGCGTCCCACCATGGAGTTGCTCTACCAACTGAGCTACTTCGGCTTGAAAGGAACCCTTGCAGAGTAACGTACTTTTGATAGCTTTTCAATCTCGCCTACAAGCATATTTCTGAGCTTTGTATTTGAAACATAGACCGTCAAAACACCATGCCGAGTTTTCTCGCGATAATTGCCCACGCCCCGCGCCGGAGTCACTATGACTTTCATAAAGCGTTTTTGAGAGACGCCAAGTGTTCTTGCCCAAAACCGCACGGCCTCCTGCGGTTTCATATCGCTGAAGATCTGGAGACCAAAACGGAACTTATGCTCTTTAATACCGTAAAAACGGCGGAGAAAGTCGATAAACTTTTTAACAAGCCATGGGTCGGTATTGCCCAGTCGTACCGAACCCAGGTTCCTCTTAGTCCCCTCTCCCCAATACAATCCTAATCCAAGACCAAAAAGGAAAGCATCTTTTGAATCTTGAGGAGGACGGAAATGGAATGGATCCCCGCGTGGATTGCGTTGAAGATATATTGCTTCAGAGATAGAGCGTTTGCGGATCTTATATTTAACTATCCAGTAATTAACTTTCTGTTGCGAGCATTTATACAAGGTCGCTATGGCACGAACAGACAGTCTTTCTTCTAGATACAACCGCCCTAGATCATTTTTTAAAAGCGCGACCATGCTTCTAGTGTAGAAAACTTATGTATTAAAGTAAAGCAGTTTCTTCCACAGTAACAGCTCTACTTATCATATGAGAACTTCAGAAAAAGTACAGACTTCAGGAGTTCTTAATGTTGGTGAACATATCATCGACTCTACGGGCGACTCATGAAGATCCATTCAGTAAGCGGTTGTCTTTTAGGTGCGTCCTATACCATACATGAGTAATCACAACTCCCTTTCCATTGTTATCCCCGCGTACAACGAGGCGCGCAGGCTCCCTGCGACACTTGCAAGCGTTGCCGAGTACTTGCGCACCAGTGTGTTTGGCGCACACGAGATTATTGTCGTTGATGACGGCTCAAGCGACGCTACCGTGCGTGTGGCAGAGGAGTTTGCACGCAAGCGCGACATTAAAAACGTGCGTATTTTGCGCGCACCCAAAAACCAAGGCAAAGGCGCCGCTCTGCAGCGCGGCGTCCTGGCAAGCCATGGCGAGTTTGTACTGTGTACCGACGCCGACCTCTCGACCCCTATAGGCGAGATGGACAAACTCCTGCGCCCCATACGCGCCGGGGCCGATGTAGCCATAGGCTCGCGCAGCGTTGCCGGCAGCGTTGTCACCAAAAAGCCTCTGTACCGGCAGGCATTAAGCGGAGTTTCGAGCCTTATTATCCGCAATGTGCTCGGGCTCCCGTTTCGCGACACACAGTGTGGGTTTAAGCTTTATCGCCGCGAAGCGGCCATGACGTTGTTTAAGACGCTGCACTTGCCGCGCTTTAGCTTTGACTTTGAGGTACTATCGCGGGCAAAAAGTGCCGGCATGCGCGTTGCCGAGGTTGGCGTGCACTGGGAGCACTCGGACTTTACGACCGTGCGCACCCGCGATGTGGCACAGTCCTTTATAGATGTGTTCCGCATCCGTTTTGGCCTTACTCAGGCAGACTCGATGATGCAGCTGGGCCGCTTTATGACAGTTGGCGTTGCCAACACACTCATCGATGCCAGCGTCTATGTAGGGCTTACGCGGTTTACCACAACCTTTAGCCATGATATTGTGGCGGCAAAATTCTTCTCGTTTTTGGCAGCAACCATATCGAGCCTCTACCTTAACCGCTACTGGACGTTTGGTATCCGCTCGAGGCTAACTTTGCGCGAAGTCGCGCGTTTTTATGCGACGGTTTCGGCAAGCTTGGTATTAAATGTCGTCCTTATGTACTTGTTTGTGCACGTCATAGGCATATACGATCTTGTAGCGCTGGTACTGACGACTCTTATGACGTTTGGCCTTAACTACACGCTCTCGCGGCTATGGGTATTTAAAGGCGTAGAGCGAGCGGTTGTGAGCGCCTAACTACTATGCAACCAAACGACATTTATACAGCCGCAACACTTTCTCCTTTTGTCCTGCATGTTCTGCTTGCCGTGTCTTTAGCGTGTGCGCTAGCCGGATTTGTGCTCGTACAAGAAGAGTGGCTCGAGCAATTCTTTTTATTGATAGGGCTCAGCCGCTCATAATATGCGTACGCGACTTATCGGATATCTACTCTTGGCAGTAGCGCTGATGCTCTTACTGTCGGTCCTGTACTTGCTCTCGCCAAAAGGCAAGACGCCGCTTGTATTTTCTCCTACGCAAGTACTGGGCGCTACGTGGCGGCTCTACAAGGACTACTATGTCGAGCGCGACTCTGGTCGTGTCATGGACCTAAGCCGCGACAGCGTCACCACCTCCGAGGGCGAAAGTTACGCGATGCTCAGGGCCGTGTGGCAAAGCGACAAAGCATCGTTTGACCGCTCGTGGCAATGGACAAAAGACAACCTGCTTCATGACAACGACTGGCTTTCCTCGTGGCTTTTTGGGCAGCGCAAAGACGGCTCGTACGGAGTGCTCACCGACCAAGGGGGCGAGCACGCGGCCAGCGACGCCGACCAAGATATTGCACTCTCGCTTATTTTTGCCTACTCGCGCTGGCAGGATCCAAACTACATTGGCGAGGCGAGGCGCGTACTGGACGATATTTGGGACAAAGAGGTACTGGTCATAAACGGCAAACCATATCTGTTGGCTAACGATCTTGAAAAGTCGTCCGGCTCTCCTACCGCCGTGGTTAACCCTTCGTACCTTGCGCCGTATGCGTACCGGATCTTTGCACTGGTCGACTCTGCGCATCCGTGGGGCCAGCTCGTCGACACATCGTACGACGTCATAGGCCGCTCGATGGACCAGACACTGGGCAAAAACATAAGCGCTGTATTGCCCCCAGACTGGGTGCGCATCAACAAAAAAACCGGCGAGATAGTGCCGCCCGGCGGCGACCTGACAACCAACTTTGGTTACGACGCGCTGCGTACGCCTTGGCGCCTGGCGCTCGACTATCAATGGTACGGCGACCCGCGCGCAAAGGATTTGTTGTCCAAAATGAGCTTTTTGTCTGAGGAATGGAAGGATAACGGCGCAATCAAAAGCACGTATGACCACGACGGAGCCGTAGTCGCTGATTATGAAAGTCCTGCGATGTATGGAGGAGCTATAGGCGCGCTTATGGTTACTGACCCTGCTGCCGCCAAAAATGTTTACGACACCAAGCTTGGATTTCTCTATAACTCCGACACCAACGACTGGAAGCAGCGGCTCTCCTATTACGACGATAACTGGGCCTGGTTTGGCATTGGGTTCTACAACCATCTGCTCCCTAACCTTTCGGCTAACTTGCCCGCAAGCGCGTACCTTACCCCATAACTATGAGCGACCTACAACATATAACCTGGCGCACCGCCTTCCTTAAGACAGGCGCACCCAAAACTCTTTTGGCTCTCAACGCCGTGTTGGCGGTCGCCTACTTCTGCGTGCTTGCCTTCTTCTTTAAGCAAGGCAATCCTGTCCTCTTTGGGTTTCTTATCGCGGGCGAGGTATTCCACCTGTGGCAAGTGCTTACATTCCTCCACACCGTATGGGACACCGACTACCAGGCGCCGTTTGACGCCACGCTTACTCCTGCGGTTGATGTGTTTATCACCGTGTGCGGCGAGCCGGTGTCGATAGTTGAAGAGACGGCACAAGCCGCAAAACATATGCGCTACCGGGGCGCCTGCTCGGTCCATATACTCAACGACGGCTTTGTCGCCAAAAAGGACAACTGGCGCGAGATAGAGTCTATGGCCGCGCGCGTGGGCGTGCACTGCATTACGCGCACGGTGGCCGGGGGTGCCAAGGCGGGTAACATAAACAACGCGCTTAAACTTACTGTGGCGCCATTGGTTGTCGTGTTCGACGCCGACCATGTACCGCACGAGGACTTTTTGGAAAAGACGGTCGGCTACTTTGTCGATAACTCTATGGGTTTTGTGCAGACGCCGCAGTTTTATAAAAATCACGCTACCAACTACCTGACCCGCGCCAGCTGGGAGCAGCAGGAGCTGTTTTTTGGCCCCATTATGAAAGGCAAAAACCGCCTCAATGCCATAACAATGTGCGGCACCAACATGGTCATAAGCCGCGCGGCGCTTGCCGAGGTGAGCGGGATCT
>DASYIO010000034.1:0-2081 GCA_035997465.1 Minisyncoccota bacterium
ACAAAGAAAAAGGGCCGCGCCGCGGTACGTTCGCGTCGGCGGCCCAAACCTTTTCGCCACAAAAAGGTTCCACAGTCCCCGGCTGAACCCGGAACTATGGCGAGGAGTTTAATATGCGGGACTGGGCAATCACAGATAAAGCCACAACTGCGGTTGCCCCTTCCCGGGAGAGGCCGTTCGGGTCCCCGGCGGCCTTTCCTCTAGTATGGAGCGACTCGGTGCAAATTTCTCTAAGTCGCACTGCATAGCTCCCCTACGCGATTCGCATCGGGCGGTAACCTCGGGCAGCTGGGACAAGGAGGTCGGTATGGCACATTGGAAACGACTAACCGGCACGGCCGGCGACCAAGTTGACGTAAACATGGACGCTGTAGCGTATCTCCATGGGTTCAAAGATCACACGGCAGTTTGTTTTGTCGGTGGCCGCAGCGTTGAAAGGAAAGTGATGGTGGTCAGTGTCAAGGAAAAGCCAGACGCCATTCACTCGGCAACCCCACTTCGCTCAGCCTAGTGGTATTGCTTAGCGATGTGCGGACGTTTCACTCGCATGTATACGCGGCAAGAGCTGATCGCGCTCTATCGGTTGACGATAATACCTGAAACTGGCGACTTTCAATGCCCGTGCTGAGACAGTTGCCGAAAAGCCGATGTTCTGGGTCGCGAACAAGCGATGGTACATTTTAAAGCGCGGTTTTTAAACTAGACTTCCGAGCCTTTGCGTATGTCGGCAGCATCACAAACCGAATATCTAAGTGGAAGCTTGCGTATCGCAAGTTTGTTAGAGGCTCGACCAAAATCTGACCGTCTTACCGTGATATTGAACGGCTATTGTGATCGAACCACACATACGCCCCCGACGTTTGTGTGGTGGCCTGAAAGTTCGGAAACGTGGGGACACATCCTTCGAATTTCCGACCCGAGTCTATTTTTAAGCGATTGGATAAACGCATCGTGCTTTCTAGGCACTGAGGCGGAAAACCCAATCCCAGCGGTAGTGCAATATACTAAACAGGTCGCGCATCAGCTTGGTGTTCCGGAAAATAGAGTGACATATTTTGGGCACTCAGGCGCCGGCTTTGGTGCAATACACTGTGCGACTTATCACCGGGAGGCTTGCGCGCTTGCCATTAATCCTATTTTAGATATCGAGCAATATAAAAAATATAACTTTGCTAACGCGATGGTCGGCGTTTTTCGTCCCAATGCTCAATTTGATGAACTTATCAGGAACTACCCGGAACGTTTTTCGGTCATGGAGGCGATAAGACGCACGCAAAATGATCGCCTGAAAGTATGTCTGGGAATTATTCAAAATGTATTCGACACTCATCACTACACGAAGCACTTTATACCGTTTTGTAAGTCAGTCGGCATAAGCCGACTCGGAGGGGCCGACGAAACTGGGCTAATTCAGGCTCAGACGTGCATTCTGCGCGGCGGCCATAGTGCGCGCCCCATAGATGGGCTCGCAGAGTCTCTACTTCTCAAGCTGCTTTTCCTTCGGTCCCAGCCTGAAAATAAAAAAACAAAACGAGCTTAGTCTTCCTCCGCCACCCAGGCATCTTTCGGTTTCCAGCGATGCACCTTTTTGCATCGAGGGCAGTGCATCTGGAATGCAATATTTGGCAACGACCCAAAAACGATTTTTGCCGTACTGAGACCGGTCTGAACAGCAACACCCATAACAGGACAACGAATCAGAATGTCGGACATACGCAAACAATCAGTAAGTGATAGCGGGCCGCGCCTAGTCGCGACCCTTGGCGCGGCCCCTTCCTGCCGCGCTTAGACGCCACAACGCGGGCAGAACCAATCGCAACAGATATTTGAGTCGAGTGCGGGATCGCCGCCTAACGCAGGCTGCGCTTAAATTATCTGTGGTAATGTAGTCTTGTGATTTAACGACAAGAATTTGGTTATGTCTGCCATCGCGCCGCCAAAAAACAAAAACCTCCGAGCGCTTTGCTCGGGGGTTTTGAGGCCACATACAAAATTAGTTTAAGTAGCGCGTTTCCGATTTCTACGCCACCCGAGCAACCCTACGCACGGAGACCGCCGGCAAAGCACGTTAGAAAGATTGC
>DASYIO010000035.1:0-2227 GCA_035997465.1 Minisyncoccota bacterium
AAACGACAGGTCAAGATCGTGATCCGAGCGGTTTTGTATCGACACTCCTCCGTCCGATAATGTTGCCAAAGTTACGTCGGCTGGCTCGGCGACAACTGTAATGCGGTCGCTCGATACCAATTTTTGATTGGTAATGGTCAGCTCTACAGCGTAGCGGCCCGGGTAGCTAAAGTGATGCATCACCCACGGACCTTCGGCCTCGCTACCATCGCCAAAGTTCCAGCTAAATTTGGCGTACTTAATAACGCTGCGGTCGCGGTCGTACGCGCTTGCAACAAACTTAGCATCGGCGCCTACAATAACGCTTCTGTCTCCTCCGGCATCGGCAAATATCTGCGGCAAGGGCGGCGATACATAGCCCGGGTCAGATGTTGTGTTTGATGTATTAGTGTCGCTGTCCGTATTGCTTGAGTCTTCGTCATCGCTCGGCGGGATGTAGTCAGATGTTGCGTTGGCCGCTCCTGGTGTGGGCAGCGCAGATACCAACTTGTCGGCTGCACGCTGTACGCTGTTGCCCAGGTTCGAGGCATACTGGTCGGCGCTAAAGGTAAGCGTGTCGGCAGTGTTGCCTTGCGCATCGACCAGGTCTACCTCGGCGCCAAGGCTTGCGACGTTAGACAGGCTAAACACGCTGTCTACAACATTGGGCACCGACGGGTAGACCGACTCAAACGTCGCGGCATCGTCGGCCACAACAACGTAGCCGCCCGCCGGGATGGTGGCCGAGCCTATGCCGCCGTTTTTGGGCGGCACATTAAATGCGTGCTTGGTTAAATTGCCAGAGCTGCCTTTGGCTCCGTCGGTTACCGACCATTTGGACAAGTCCACGGTCGAGTCGCCGTTGTTATACAGCTCGAGCCACTGGGCTTTGGTATTAGACCCGGGCGGATCGTACATAACCTCGTTAATAATAACGGCGGCATGCGATACGCCCGGGAGCGCGAACAAAATAATAATAAAAAGAAGTACCCTATTAGCCCTCTGTGTGCTCTTCATCAACTCTCAACATATCATGTAGGACCTCTTTGGAGAGAGAGGCAGGCTGTGGATTATTTTTTGACTCGGCCTCGGGCGCAACATCATGGAGCGTGTTTTTAAGCTCATGATGATGATGCGGCTTGTGCTCGGCCTTTTCTACCGGAGCTTCTACCTCAGGCTTCTTAGCCGTGACGGCCGCCAGGGCATCGCGCAGGCTTGTAGCACCCTCTAGCGGAGGCTTAGGGGACTCTTGGCGCGCCACCTTAGGCGCCGCCGGAGCGTGGCGAGGGGTGGCGGGTCGGGACGCAGGGGCCTTAGGCGTATGGATGTGGACCTGCACTTGCGGGGCCGGAGTCTCTACCTTGACCGCCTGGACTACTGTTGGTGCCGGTGCCACAGGCACTGGGACTACAACCGCCACAGGCGCGGTAACAACAGGCCTTGGAGCTATAGGGGCCGTTGTAGAGACCGCGCGCGGGGCAGCGGGCTTGCCCCATGAGATGGCGGCTTCGCCTATCTCACGGGGCTTGGCCGCACCCGTAGCACCATAGCGGGGCTTGGGTTGCTCTTGGTTAGGGACGCTGTCGTCCTGCCATTTTTTAATAGACGTCTCGACGATGTCGCGAGGTTTGCCGAACTGCTCGCGCGAGCTTTTAAGTACCTGGCCCGTAACGTCATCTGGAGACGGATCAAACGGCGGCAAGGTCGTAGCACTAAACGGCGGGCTACCTACCCCGTCTATCATGAGCGTTAAGTAAATTTGGGCAAATCCAAGGTTAACCAGGTCGGTCGCCTCAAACTGCGGCGCAAATATGGCCTCGAGTGTTTCGGCATCGAACGGCCCCACACGAAACGCTATCGTGCTGCCCACGTTGCCAAACACCGCATCTCTAACTTCTTCCTCCATCTGCTCGACGTACTGGTGGGCAATGATAAGGCGCAGTTTGTATTTGCGCGCCTCGGAAAGGATGTCCGAAAAAGATTCGTTGGCAAAGTTTTGGAACTCGTCTACGTAAAAGTAAAACGACGGCAGATTTTTCATCGTTTGTGCCGAGACGTCGGCGCGCGACATGGCCGCCAAATAAATTTTGGTAACGAGCATCGAGCCCAAGAGCGTTGCGTTGACCTCGCCTACCCTGCCCTTAGACAGGTTGATGATCAGGATCTTTTTTTGATCCATGAGTTCGCGGATGTCAAAAGATGACTTGGGTTGGCCGATGATGTTGCGGATAAGCGGGTTAGAGGTAAA
>DASYIO010000036.1:0-5113 GCA_035997465.1 Minisyncoccota bacterium
CCTCATCAGGGTAGGCTCGCGCAGTCTGTACGAGGCATCTTTACGCCTTGTGCACGTAGGGGCCGCATGGGTGGTCATAAGGCTCGAGCAGGGGCTCGAGCGCGCCTTGCACACGGTGCGCCACACAACAACGCAGGCGCCCCGCAATGGTGAGGAGACCTCGGCCTTTTTGCGCGAGGTAGCGGAGCACAAAAAGAAACTCCAAGACGAAAACCCCGACAACAAGGGGGCAGTCCTCGAGGAGTAAAGAGTGCAAAACCAAATTAAACTAAGTATGTACGACCGTACACAACAAGTTTAATTCAAAAGCCGGAGTAGCTCAGTTGGTAGAGCAGCTGTTTTGTAAACAGCAGGTCGTCGGTTCAAGCCCGACCTCCGGCTCAAGATGATCCTTTTTGTTTGCAGGGGAAATATGTTCCGAAGCCCCATTGCCAAGGCTTTTTATAATGCTTACGCCAAAGACGGCTCGCAGGCCGAATCTGCGGGCATTTGGGTAGACCGCGAGCATCACGCAGGTATAAAGCTTTGCGATATGGGAGGCTTGCACAATAGTATTGCGTATATGAAAGACAGAGGGATAGATATATCGCAGGAGGTGGGGACCGAGCTTACCCAAGATATGGCTGACCGAGCCGACAAAATATTTGTTATGGCCGAGGAGGAGATATGGCCCGAGTATTTAAAAAACAACCCTAGGGTAGTAGTTTGGGATGTCCCTAATCCAGATGTAGTGGAACCCGAAGATGCCAAACAGGTAGGCGAGCAGTTAGAGGCCCTAGTAAAAACTATTTAGCGCTCGTTGTTGTGGCGGCGGTCGAGGTTGCCAGCGTTTTAAGCTCGGGGATAAGCTTTTGCATATCGTCGAGGTTCTTAAAGCCGTAGACAGTGGCACGGTTGTTTATGACCATGGCGGGCAAGTTAGAGCCGTCTATTTTATTAAGGCTTATGAGCGTACGCAGGGCCGACAGGTCAAGATTAAAGTCAAATGAGTACACGCGCAGGCCGGGGTAGGTCTGGCGCAGGTAGGTCAGCACGTCGCCGGTGCGGCCGCAGTCGGGGCAGTTGCCCTCGTTGGAGTAAAAGTACAAGACCGACACAAACTTAACCTTAGGGCACTTTTGGCTTATCTGCTTCATCAAAATGTAGTCCTTGATTTCCAAAAGTGAGTACTGCTTTTTAAGCTGCACGACCTCGGCATTGGTGCTGCCTAAATTTTCCTCTGCAACGCTCAAGCGTCCGGCCAGGTTGTTGAGCTCGTCAGACAGCACAGGGTTAGATGATATAGCTGTGCAGTCGAGATTGCCCAACAGCTCAAACTGCGTTTCGGTCGAGAGTATATCGATAGACACGGCCTCTTGGGTCGTGCGGATATCGGCCAGGCGGCGCGCATCGAGCCGGTTGGTCAAGTAAAAGGCCGTCCCAAAGATGGCGGCGGTAATAAGAAAGGCGAGAGTGTATTTTTGCCAGGGCATAGGTTAAGCGCTACGTAAGCCATCCGCGCTCGCTGGACAATACCGTATCCCATACCGCTCGCGCAAGCCAAAAGGGCGCCACAAAACCAAACAGCAAAAAGTACGATGCAATGTGCTTAAAGCCCAGTTTGGTGTTGGCGATGCGCTGTCCTATGAGTACTGCCACCAGAGTCATAACCATAGCCGCGAGAGTCAAAAAGAGCATCATGCTTGTATCTACGTAAAACCAATCAAGACGTATGCTCGGCCAATGCAAGGGGAGGCCTGTTTGCACAAAGGACAGCGCTTTGAGCACAAGCGCAGACACAAGGTTGTACACGATGTAGATGGCACTGTAGAGCGCCGCGATAAAGCCGATAAGGCCCACAGGGAGCACCAGCATCCCAAAGTTGCCGTACTTGCGGTTTAGGTACATGTACGAGTAGTCGCGCGAGTTCTCCAAAAAGCCGCGCGACCAGCGCGTGCGCTGGCGGATAAGCGCAGGCACCGTGTTTGGTACGTTGGTAGTAACAATGGCAGTGTGCACGTTAACTATTTTTAAGTGATGCGCGTGCATCCTAAAAGCCATCTCCATGTCCTCGGTGTGGTAAGCCTTGCGAAATGTCCCGACCTTATCAAATAGCGACCGGCGGTATATGGAGAAAGGTCCCGGGAGCACAGAAATCGCGGCCATATTGTCGAACATTTTTTTAAAAAAGATGCCAAAGGTGTACTCGGTCGCCTGCATCAGCTCCAAAAGATTGCGAGGCTGGTTGACCTTCATCGAGGGCGCGGCGGCCATAACTGATGCGTCTTCCTCGAAGGCTTTTGCCATCTCTGTCATCGCGTCTTTGTCCACAAACGAGTCGGCATCAAGGCACCCCACCAACTCGGAGTCGCTGCGCGCCAGGCCAAAGTTAAGGGCCGCGTACTTACTGCCTTCGTTGTGTTTTTGGTACAGCGATACTTGCGGCTCGTTAACAAACTGTTGCGCGACCTCCCATGTGTTGTCGGTGCTGCCGTCATCGATGATGACCACGTTAAGTTTGTCTTTAGGGTAGTCGAGGTCTAAGAGCGAGTGGATAGTGGGGGCAAGCGTTGCGCCCTTGTTCCAGCAGGGCACCAGTATAGCAACGCTCGGATAGCGGCTCGGGAGCGCGGACGTTTTGCCCACGGGGCGCTTTTCAAAAAAGGAGATAAGCAAAATAACCTCAAAAAAGAGTGCCAAAAAAAGGGCCGCATATATGCCCAAAGCGGCTATATCCATAACACCATCACTATAGCATTTTTGCCTTATTTGAGCGATACTTTTAAGCACATATGCCGCAGCAGCCAAAGGGCCATGTACACCCCATAAGTAGCCTCATTCGCGAGGCTAACCGCATCTTTCTTCAGATGGGCTTCACATTTGCGGAAGGGCCTTTGCTTGAGAGCGAAAAATACAACTTCGATTTTCTTAACTTTCAAAAAGACCATCCGGCCCGCGACATGCAGGATACTTTTTTTATGAAAGACGAAGACCGCATGGTCCTGCGCACGCACACAAGCAATGTGCAGGTGCGCTATATGGAAGAGCAAATTAAAAAAGGCGTACAACCGCCGTATCGCATGGTCGCCATGGGTAAGGTATTCCGCAACGAGGCCACCGACATTACGCACGAAGCTGAGTTTTACCAGGTCGAGGGCATGGTCATCGGCGAGGATATTACGATGGCGCATTTGCGCGGCACGCTTACCGAGTTTTTCGGCAAGCTCATGGGCGGTCAGGCCGAGATACGCTTTCGCCCGTCGTTTTTTCCGTTCGTAGAGCCTGGCTTGGAGGTCGACATGCGCGTCATGGGCGACTCTGTGCCCGAAAAGTTGCGTGGCCGCTGGATAGAAATAATGGGCGCCGGTATGGTGCACCCCAACGTGCTTAAAGCCTCCGGAGTTGACCCCTCTAAATACCAGGGCTTTGCTTTTGGCGGCGGCATAGACCGCCTGGCAATACTGCGCTGGGGTATAGACGATATCCGTTTAATGCACTCGGCAGACCTGCGCTTCGTTAATCAGTTTTAATATGAAAGTCTCTAAACAGTGGCTCGATAATTTTTTTGACGCACCGCTACCACCGGCAGAGGCTCTTGCCGATGCGTTGACTTTTCATGCATTCGAAATTGATGGCATAGAGCAAAAAGAGGACGATCAGATTTTAGATGTAAAAGTCACCCCTAACCGCGGGCACGACTGCCTAAGCCACCGTGGTATTGCCAAAGAACTGTCGGCTATTTTAAATATCCCGCTCACCAAAGACCCGTTTAAACTCGAGCTCGACCTGTCCAAAAAGACCGATGCAGTAACGGTAACTATCGAAGACGCAAAACTCTGCAAGCGCTACATGGCGGGCTACATCAAGGGCGTCAAAATCGGCCCGGCACCTCAGTGGCTTAAAAAGTCGCTCGAGTCGATAGGCCAGCGCTCTATTAATAATGTGGTCGATGCAACCAACTTGGTGATGTTTAACGTCGGCCAGCCCTTGCACGCGTTTGACGCTAACCGGCTCGGGAGCCTCTCTATTGGGGTGCGTGCCGCGCGCGAAGGCGAGCAGATGGAGGCGCTGGATAAAAAAGTGTATGCGCTCAAACCGTCACAATTGGTAATTACCGCCGCCGACAGGCCGGTAGGCATAGCTGGTATTAAGGGCGGTCAGGGAGATAGGATAGACACCGACACAGTCGACCTGGTTATAGAGTCTGCGACCTTTGACGGTGTAACTATCCGCAAAGGCTCTCAATTGCTTAAACTGCGTACTGACGCCTCGTCGCGTTTTGAGCAGGTGCTCTCGCCAGAGCTGTGTGCTATTGGTATGCGCCAGGTGCTCAAACTAATACTCGAGATCGCAGGCGGCACATTAGATGGCGTTGTCGACGTATACCCCGAGCCACAACCGCAGACATACGTCGCTGTAACGGTAGAGAAAGTAAACAAGCTTTTGGGCACTACACTTACTGCCGCAGACATTACCGACGCATTTACGCGTCTTGGCTTTGCCTACAAAGAGCAAGACGGCGTGTTTGAGGTGCAGCCGCCGTTTGAAAGGTTGGATATCGAGATACCTGAGGATTTGATAGAAGAGGTCGCACGTATTGTGGGCTACGACAAGATACCCGCAACGCCATTGCCTGCGCCTGACAAGGCTCCAGAGATTAACAAAAATTATTATGCCGCCGAAAAAGCCCGCGAAGAGTGGACCAATAAAGGCTACAGCGAGGTGCTTACGAGCGTCTTTGCCGATAAGGGCGAGCGTGTGGTCTTAAACAAAGTAGACGGCGTCCGGCCGTACTTGCGCGACTCGCTTGTCCCGGGTCTTGCTGACGCGCTGAACAAGAACAAACCCAACAAAGACCTGATGGGGCTCAAAGAAGTTAAATTGTTTGAGATAGGCACGGTATGGAAAGGCGGCAAAGAGTGCATGATGCTCGGCACCGTGTCAGAAAAAGAAAAGGCAACCGAAATGCTTTTGGTCGGGCCCGAAAATCCGGAGGTATATGACGACTTGCCTTTATCTACAGCCGAACGGTACCAAACATTTTCTAAATACCCATACATTGTGCGCGACATTGCCCTGTGGGTCCCAGCAGACACCAGCGCCGAAGCGGTTAAAGAAAATATAGCGGCAGAGG
>DASYIO010000037.1:0-1555 GCA_035997465.1 Minisyncoccota bacterium
GAGGCGGTAAAAGAATCGAGCGTATGCTGCGCTTTTTTTAGGAGCGGCAGGCGGAGCTTTGGGGAGTTCACAAGTAGTGAGTTAGAGAATGAGTGCTACAAGAGCGGTCACGGCAAAAAGTACCGCAATGACAATGGTCGCCCAGAAGAGAAACAGCTCAGAGCCGCGGCGGGTGTGGTACGCCGCAGAGAAGTTGTCTCCGCCGAAAGCACCTCCTACCGAGGCGCCCGTCTGCTGCAAAAGGATGCTCACGATGAGCAGCACTGCAAGCACTATCTGGATGTAGGGGAGAATCCCCGCGAGGGTCATTGGTACGTAGTTTAACACAATAAAAAAGCGCCGCAATAGGGTAAAAAAGAAGCAGCGCCCGGGAGGGCGCTGCTGAAGTCTGAGGACGTCCTGGGCATCAGGTTCGTCTAGCATTAGGTCACGAAGTTACTCGGTACTTTCACCTGGGTTGGAGGGCAGGTGGAACTGGTCACGTCAGAGATTGGCCGCCGTTCGCCCAGAACATGAAGGCAGCGAAAGCCAATCCGATGATGACGCCTCCGATTTGGAGTGGCGTCGTGGAACGGGTTTGTGTCATGGTCCCCACCTTGTTGCTGGATAAGCCCGGATCTGTATACCCCCATTATACCCCCTATGGGTCGCTTTGTCAAGGGGTCGTACTGGGTCTCCAAAAAGTGTTGCAAAACAAGCGTTTTATGGCCATTGCAAAATGGGCCATTTCAACTAGAGTAGGAGCACTATGAAGAAAGCTAAAAAGCAGAAAAAGGCCGCAAAAAAGGTTACAAAAGCAGCTAAAAAGACTCAGACAGTTACAAAAGTTGCAACAAAAAACAGCCTGGGTCAGCCGTACGGCGACCGCATTTTGGTAAAGCCCCAGCCCGCCGAGGAAAAGACATCGTTTGGCATCATCATCCCCGACTCCGGGCAAGAAAAGCCCGAGCAAGGCATTGTGGTGGCAGTCGGCGACGGCAAACTAAGCGCCGAGGGCAAAGTAATCGCGATGCGCGTCAAAGTCGGTGACAAGATCATGTTTAGCAAGTACGGCTTTGATGAGGTCAAAATAAACGGCCATGACTACTACTTAATACGCGAGGATAGCATTACGTACGTCTTCGCGTAGAGTCTGAGCCAAGATTCTTGATCCTTATTTCTTAACTCTACTCAAATGGCCAAACAAATTCTTTTTAACGAAAAGGCTCGCCGCGCCCTTAAGGCCGGTATCGACAAGGCCTCCAACGCGGTCAAGATCACCTTGGGCCCACGCGGCCGCAACGTCGCACTCGACAAAGGGTACGGTGGCCCGACCATAACCAACGACGGCGTATCTATCGCTAAAGAAATTACGCTGCGCGATAAGTTCGAGAACATGGGCGCCGAGATTGTTAAAGAGGTCGCAAGCAAGACCAACGACATCGCGGGCGACGGCACCACAACGTCGGTTGTCCTGCTCCAGGCGCTAGTTGAGGAGGGCATGAAGCACGCCGAGGCGGGGCTAAGTGCCATGGGTGTGCGCGCCGGGATAGAAAAGGCATCGGCCGAAGCTGTG
>DASYIO010000038.1:0-1766 GCA_035997465.1 Minisyncoccota bacterium
CTTCAGGCCTTATTCTTTGACTTATATAAGCGGGTGGTTTATACTCTTTGAGTCGCGTTAATGCAGGATCAGACCCCAGACATACAGGGCGTTGTAGACGAGGCCCTGCCTAATACGCTGTTCCGCGTCACTCTCCAAACAGGGGAGCAGGTCTTGTGTTACTTGGCCGGCAAAATGCGGCTGCATCGCATCAAGGTTTTGGTGGGCGATAAAGTTTTGGTCAAGCTCGAGCCGTACGGAGGCAAAGCGCGGATAACCCGCAGACTCTAAAAAATGAAAGTAAAGTCATCTATACATGTACGTTGCGCCAACTGCAAAATGCTCCGCCGCAAAGGCAGCGTGTATGTTGTATGCTCTAACCCGCGCCACAAGCAGCGCCAGGGCTAAATAAATTTTATATGCGTATCTCAGGTATTACACTCCCCAACAAACAAGCGCCCTACGCGCTTACTGCGCTCTATGGCATCGGACTTTCGCGCGCCAAGGCCATTTGCGCCAAGGCCAAAATAGACCTCAGCAAGCGCGCCGACGACCTGACCGCCGAGGAGGAAAACGCAATCCGCAAAGAGCTCGAGGGCCTCAAGCTTGAGGGCGATCTTAAGCGCGAGGTGTCGGGCAACATTAAGCGCCTCAAAGATATCGGCTCATACCGCGGCACCCGCCACTCCAAAAACCTGCCCCTACGCGGCCAGCGCACCAAGACCAACTCGCGTACCGTGCGTGGCAACGTCCGCAAGACCATGGGCTCGGGTCGTCGCAAGGTTGAAAAGACCTAAAATCTGTAGTATATTCCAACACTATTTCCAATGGGTAAGAAACGTATAGTTAAAAAAGGAGGGGACACAGGAGCCGCAAGCGCCTCGGCCTCGGCACGTGCCTCTAAGCGCCGACTGGACTCCGGCACGCTGTATGTAGAGGCAACCTACAACAACACCAAGCTGTCTTTGGCCGATGCCACAGGCAACGTCGTTACTTGGTCCTCTGCAGGGTCCTTAGGCTTTGCGGGTGCCAAAAAGGGCACGCCGTTTGCAGCCGCCAAGGTGGGCGAGCTCATCGGCGAGCGCGGTGCCTCGATGGGCCTTAAAGAGGTAGGTGTTGTGGTCAAGGGCGTGGGCTCGGGCCGCGAGTCATCTATACGCGCCTTTGCTACCAAAGGCATCCAAATTAACTCCATTAAGGATGTAACCCCGGTGCCGCACAACGGTCCTCGCCCTCGTAAGGCACGCCGCGTCTAATCCTCACTCGTAAACTCGTATCCCAAATTTTTATGATAATCGGACCTAAATATAAAATCTGCAAACGCCTTGGCGCCTCGGTATTTGAAAAATGCCAGACGCAGAAGTTTCAGCTTGCCGAGGCACGCGCACCTCGCAAGACCAAAGGCCGTCGTGGCGGCGCATCGGACTTCGGCGCTCAGCTATTGGAAAAGCAAAAGGCCCGCTTTACCTACGGCCTTACCGAGTCGCAGTTTAGCCGCTACGTCCACGAGGCCATGGAGGCCAAGGGTGCCGCTGCATCGCTCCTTCTTAACCGCCTCGAGGCACGCCTCGACAACGTTATATACCGCGCCGGCTTTGTTAAGACCCGCCGCGCGGCTCGCCAGCTTGTCTCGCACGGCCACGTTATGGTCAATGGCCGCCGCCTCAACGTACCGTCTTATAAGGCAGAGGTAGGCGATGTGGTATCCATCCGCCAAGAGTCGCGCACGTCGGCGCTCTTTAGCAATCGCACCGACGTTATGGCCGAGACCAAGGCTCCGGCGTGGA
>DASYIO010000039.1:0-3166 GCA_035997465.1 Minisyncoccota bacterium
ATCCCAACTGCGACTGCGGCCGCTTTCTCGAGATAGGCAACTCGGTCTTTATGCAATATATAAAGAATACCGACGGCACCTTTGGCCTCTTGCCCAAGCAAAATGTCGACTTCGGCGGTGGCCTTGAGCGCATCGCCGCAGTACGAAAAGGAGAATCCGATGTTTTCAATATTGATGTATTTGATAGACCAAAAGAAGTAATTTCTAATTTCTGTGGGGTTAAATACCACGAAGAAGGAGGGCCGAATGGAATTGTTGTAGCAAAAAGTGGAGGGATGCCGTTTTCTGACATGCGGTATACATATCGCGTAATTTTGGATCACGTCAGAGCGGCTACTTTCTTAATCGGGGATGGAGTGCTTCCTAGCAATAAAGACCAGGGATATTTTGTACGCAGACTTATTCGCCGAGCTGTCCGATACGGCCATAAACTCGGTATAGATTCGAATTTCACCGCTGAAGTAGCTAAAGGATTTATTGGCTCATATAGCAATGCCTACCCCGAATTGCGAATAAAAATAGATTTTATTGTTTCTGAATTAACTCAAGAAGAGGAGCGCTTTAGGATAACCCTTGCTAGAGGCGTAAAAGAAATGGAACGTTTTATTGGAGATGCGGTCTTCGATAAGGAGGGATTGAATGCAAAAAATGTATTTCAGCTTGTGACTACATTTGGCTTTCCGCTCGAGCTTATACTCGAAGAGGCGGGCGAGAGGGGTATTAAGCAAATAGATATCGAGGGCTTTAAAGAGTTGCTTAAGGGCCATCAGGACCTTTCGCGTGCAGGAAGTGAGCAAAAGTTTAAGGGCGGCTTGGCCGACACGTCTGACAAAACCGTGCGCTTGCATACCGCGCACCATTTGCTGCTCAAGGCTTTGCAACAAGTCTTGGGCCCCGAGGTGCACCAGCGCGGCTCCAATATTACCGGTGAGCGCCTGCGCATCGACTTTAACTACGGCGCCAAAATGACCCCCGAGCAAAAGCGCGAGGTCGAAAATATTGTCAACGAAAAAATAAAAGAGAATTTGCCGGTTGTCCGCACCGAGATGACTTTGGCCGATGCCGAAAAGTTGCATGCCGAGCACGAGTTTGGCGCAAAATACCCCGAGCGCGTGTCTGTCTACTCGATGGGTCCGCTCGATAATGCTTTTTCGATAGAGTTCTGCGGCGGCCCACACGTCGAGCATACCGGCCAGCTGAGCGAGTCCGGCGTCTTTAAAATCCAAAAAGAAGAGGCCGTAGCACAGGGGATACGGAGGATAAAAGCCGTACTCCAATAAAAAGCGGAGATATACTAGCTCTATGGGCTTGTTTAGTAAAAAGTCGCCGGACAAAACGGTGCTCATTTTGGATATAGAAAACGGCTCAGTAGGCTCGGGGCTCGTTAACCTCTCGCATGGCACCGCCCCGCAACTCTTTGGCGAGCAGCGCACTCAAGTGCCGCTTATGGACACGCGCTCAGCCATGCAATTGGCACGCGCCGTATCGCATGCGGCAGGCGAGTCGCTTTTGCACGCAAGCGAGATGTCTGCCCGCATGCGCCATAACTTGGCACTGGGCCCGGTACAAAAGGTTGTTTTGTTTATGGCGGCCCCAAGGGGTGTACCCAACCTGCAGGCGGGCAAGCCCGACTTTGCCGCGGCGGTTAGCGACTCTATTGCTCCGCACATCCAAAGCTTATTTGGCAATGTGCCCATAGTGCCTCACACCCACGCAAGCGCCGCAGTGCACGGCATGCGCGCGCTGTACCCGCAAGAGGGCAACACGATACTATTGTCAGTAAACGGCGAAGTGTCAGAGCTTGTGTCCTTGCAAGACTCCCGCGTTGTAGGCCATGCAACAGCCCCCAGCGGTTTGGGTACTGTTTTGCGCACTCTTAAAAGCCACGCAGGGCTTAGCGAGCACGAGGCTCGCTCCGCGTTAAAGCTTGGGCACGCAAGCGAGGCTCTTGATGTAGCCGCAGCGCATTTTGCCGGCGAGTTTAAAGAGGCCATTCAAAACCTCGAGGGCACACACGAGGCTACCAGCGTCTTTGTGCTGGCCCACGAGCCGGGCGCGGAGTGGTTTGCCAAAGCCCTCTCGCATCGCTCGCTATCCGATGTATTTCCTAAAGGCGGGGTAGTGCGCGCTCTGCGCAACCACCAAGTGGCACCGTATGTATCGACATCGGGTATACCCGACCTCCACCTAAGCCTCGACGCGCTTTACACAGCCGCCGCACACCGCTAGCAAATGCTATACTAGGGGCATATGCGCGACATACTACCCAGTGATGGAAGCTTCGCTTCTGCTCCTGGGGACAGGTCTATCCGCAATATCCCCATACCCGCCGGGCATCGTCATGTCCCCGAGCAGCCAGTTGTTTTAGAGCATATGCCCCCCGAGCCGCCTGCACGGGCGCCACGCCCAAGGCGCAAACGCCGCGCGGGCCGCTTTTTGCTTTGGGCACTTGCAGTCATTATTGTCTGTGCAGGGGCCGTCGCTGGTATCTCGATGCTATACGCGGGCGCTGCAGTAGCGGTACATCCGCGCATCGAAGACATATCAACAGCCTCCACAACGCTTGCAGCGCAAGTAAACGCGCCGGTGGGAGTTTTGTCCTATGCCGTGCTTGTGGCGACAGACTCGGCAACGACTACCGTCCCTGCGACCGGTACCAAAAAAGTCTCGCGCCAGGCAACGGGTGTCGTAACGTTAAGCAGCACCTACTCGGCAAGTCAGCGCCTTATCTCTGGCACGCGCCTGGCGGCCCCCGACGGCAAAATATACCGCCTTGCCAGCTCTGTAGACCTGCCTGCAAACGGCTCTGTTGTGGCGACCGTCAACGCCGAGTCGCCGGGCGACACCTACAACCGCTCGAGCGCTACCACATTTACGCTGCCGGGCTTTGCAGGAGACCCTCGCTTTACAAAATTTAGCGCCAAGTCCCAGGGCGCCATAACAGGCGGGTTTGTAGGCGACGAGCCGGCCGTGGCCGATGCCGACTTGGAGGCCGCACGGGCCGAGCTTAAGGCCAAACTCGACAACTCGACACAAAGACAGCTCGGCCAAAACATCCCCACGACCTCGACCCCCATACCGGGTACGCTTGCTATGACCTACGGCGACTTGGTGCAGGCGGCAAGCACCGACAAAAAAACTGCGACCATATCGCAGTCGGCGACAG
>DASYIO010000040.1:0-1790 GCA_035997465.1 Minisyncoccota bacterium
CGGGGGCCATCCGTCAACGGCTCAGTCAGCCAGGTCGGCCAGACTATTATGCTAGATAACAGCTTAGGCGGTTATAATGGAGTCGCGCCCCAGCAGACAGTAATGTTGTCTAACTTAGCTACGGCAGCTTTATACCGCTACACGCCGCATGTTTTTAATGGTAACTACAATTTTTGGCGTTATTTTAATGCCTGGTTTAAATACCCGAATGGTACCTTATTGAAACTGGCTAGCGACAGTCAGGTTTACATTATTCAAAATGGCAGCAAACAGCCGGTGCCGCCTTTTGTGGCCCAGGCGCGCGGTTTGAATTTAGCTATTGCCCTGACTGTGTCCCAAAATGAATTTGACAGTTATCCCAAGGATAAAGTCTATTCGCCGGCTGATAATACGATCATTACCGTTAACGGGCAGCTATTTGTCTTTATCACTAATATCAAGCACCCGGCTTCGGCCTTCGTTATTAGCCAGCGTAAACTCAACCCGGCTAACGCAATCTCCGTGACCGACGCTGATGCCGCTTTGTTTGACAATGGCCCGACTCTAACGCCCAGCGATGGCACGATACTGCGTGGTCAGACTGACTTGACGGTTTATCTGATAACAAACGGCAGTCTCCAGCAATTCAGTCCGTTTACTTTTAGCCAGCGCAACGCGGCAAAGTCCGTGCAAATAATTCCCGACAGCGAAGTGGCCAGTTACCCGAAAGCCGGTTTTGTGCCGCCTTTGGCTGGAACTTTAATTAAGGCCGCTTCCAATGGCACAGTTTTCTTGGTTGACGCTGGTTTTAAGCGGTCGCTGAGCGGCGAGCTGTTCCGCAACCGAGGCTTTAGTTTTAAAAATGTGGTGATTCTAAGTGATGCTGAAGTTGCGGCTTTGCCTGACGGCGGCATGGCCATGCCCAAAGATAATACTTATTTCAAATTGAACCCGTCCGGTGGTTTGTATGTTTACAAAGAGGGGACGAAACATAAAGTTTCCGCGTTCGTCGCCAAACAAAAACACATCAGCGCTGACTTTACCTTTAACGACACTGACGCAGCCAAGTGGACTGACGGCCTGCCGATTGTGCCGAAAGATAATACCGTGGTAAAAGGCGATGGCTCCGCTACTGTTTACTTAGTAGTTTCGGGCCAACTTCGGCCTTTGACTGCCGCGGCTTTTGCCAAGCGCAAAATCAAAGTTAAATCGATTGTCATCCTACCCCAGACTGAAGTTGATAGTTACGGGCAAGGCGATGTGCTGGCGCAATAAGATATATTTTACAAACTAAAATGGCTCACATGCGCGACAGATGTCGACAACATGTGAGCCATTTTTCGCTGTTCCTCACCGCCGTACTTCTTGAATCAACTGCTCAATCTGGGTGAGGGAGATTTCCGAATGCGCAAAGTCAGAGTTCCTACTGGCCTGAGCAAACACCATAACCACCGCTTTTCGAAGTGGAACCGAATGCTTAATGGCTCTTGCCCGGCGTTTGATAAAAGTGTTAAGACTGACGGACTGGGAGTCGAGTTTCTGCGCCGTTTCAGTTTGACGCGCTGGCGCGCCAAGCGTTATTGTCGGTGAACGCTTCCTGGCGGGTTTTCTCCTGCGGCCATTTAACGCGGCTTCAATTTCCCGCCGGTCCCCATCCCTCTCGGTCTGCTCGCTGAGCGGCACCAAAAACACTGACGGCTTTACCGGTGAACCGGCCGGTTTTGGAAAGGGCGGAGTTACCGCTTTGGGGCGAGGAAGCGGGGCTGGTTGGGACTGGGGGCGCTCCACGGCCAGTGCTGGGACAAGCTGCC
>DASYIO010000041.1:0-1583 GCA_035997465.1 Minisyncoccota bacterium
TTTGTTAAGAGCGTTTAGATTTGCCTGTTTGGCGCTGGGCCTTGGTGATAATGTGGCGATTGTAACGTTTTATGGCAAAACGCAGGATAATAAGTAATATAATTAAAGAAGGAATAGCCACCAATAACAGTTGCCAGGGAATTATATAAAAGACCACAACAGCGCTGGCGCTTTTTAGTTCTTTAGTGCCAAAGCCCAATTTCAGGGTAGCCGTATACCGGCCCATGGCCAAATGCTGCGCCTGATATTTTACGGCATCCCAAAAGCGCAGTTTTTCCTGTTTAGGGAGATCCGGCAGAGGATCCTGTTTTAGCGGCCCGCCAAGGCCCGACCAGACGGTCTGAAAACGACGGACGCTTTTCGGCAAGACGCTGCCGTCAACGGGATTAGCGGCCAAAACTTTGGTAACCTGGCCAAACATGTTATGGATCTGGACATCGCCTAAGGGCTTTAACTGGTCGTCGCCGATATTTTGGAAGCGATAGTAAAACCCGACCGGCAGTCCATTAAAAACATGCTGTTTGCCCACTGTCTGAAACTCTAACAGCGTGGCGTCCTGCTGGAAATTGCCGTTGACCCGGAGCAAAACTAAGCTGCCCAGTTGGGAACTGATAGCAACCTGGCTGGCAGACGCGTTCGGCGGATTGGTTAAGAAAAATACCGCGGCAAAGTGGCCGCCAGGCGCGGCATCTTGAGGTATAGTAATCCGCACAGGCACATCTTTGCTCTCTCCCGGCCCGATCGTCAAGCTCGCCGGGGCTTCCATCCAAGCTGCCAAGTCTTCCTGCCGTTCGGAAAAGAACGGAGTGCCGCTTTCATCTTCGGAGTTAAAATTCTCAAATTTTAAATATAAAGTTTTGGACTCGCGCTGTTCATTGGATATCTTAACGGAGGTCTGAACAACCGTGCCCGGGTCGGCGTTCAGTTCCAGGCGGGGGGTTATGGTTAAGGCCCGGGCGGGCGGGGCGCTAAACAGCGTGCCAAACCCTAAAACAATAACAAACACACAGGCCAAGGCCTGTGTGCGGCGGAACGATAAATAATGAGTTGCTGCCCACACAAATTTCATATACTAAAATGTAGCCGTATCAACGTAACGAACTTGGGTGGAATAAGAGCCAGACGCTTGGCCGCCGCTGATGTCGGCTAGATAAGCAACGCTGACTACATCCCCGCTTACCGGAGAGGCTTTAGTCACGAGCGTAGTGGTGGTACTGGCGACAAAGTTATAATCGCTGCTTGTGCTGCAAACATATCCGGCTGTGACTGTTGGCGTCCCTGTGGTGGCCTTGCCGCATAAGGCGAATTGCGATGTTCCTGGAGCGCCATCACTATCACCGGTAATTGTCGCGACGGGAATGGTGTTGGCGCCACTGGTCAATGTAGCACCATTATAAGTCACAACATAACCGCTCGTAGCGTTAGTCGACATAGTCAAAGTGTGGGCCGTGTTTGAAGCGGTTGGATCAACTCCAGCGGAAGCGTTGGCTCCGGAACCGGTTGCCCAACGGCCGGTAGCGGAAGACAGCGTGCCGAAAGTCACTGAAGTTGAAGATATGGCAAAAGAAATCGTCGGGTCAACG
>DASYIO010000042.1:0-7511 GCA_035997465.1 Minisyncoccota bacterium
CTACTTTGCCCGCCCCAAGTCCAAGCTTGTTACCCGCAAGGGCGCCCTTAAGCGCATCTCGCGCCGCGAGGAGGTCCAAGAGCTCATCAAACTCGGCAAGATGGAGGCTCGCGTACCCGGCCAGCGCTTTCGCCGCAAGTAACCCCTAGCGTGGCCCGCATCCCCGCCATATTTAGCAAGATTCAGGCCCATGTGTTGGGCAGCCGCTACGACCTTTCGGTCGCTTTTTTGTCTGACAAAGAGATGCGGCAAAAAATGAAGTACCGCTACAAGCGCATTGCGGGCAAAAAGACATCGAACGTACTTTCTTTTGAACTTTCCAAGACCTCGGGCGAGATTTTGATCTGCCCCAGCGCCGCTCGGCCCTACAGCCTGGCTTACTTGTTTATCCACGGATGTTTGCACCTTAAAGGACGCAAGCATAGTGATACAATGGAGCGTGAAGAGAACCGGATTTTAAAGAAATTCGGTCTTCGCGCGCATGAGTAATATCGTCACTGGCATAGACATCGGCACCTACCACGTCAAAGTGGTTATTGCTGAGCGCGCGGACGACCCCAGGCAGCCCCCTCGCATTTTGGGTACCGGCTACGCCGAGTCGCGGGGCCTGCGCCAGGGCTACATAGTCTCCATACCTGAGGTGTCGCGCTCGGTCGCAGCGGCCGTGCAGCAGGCCTCTAAGGCCGCCCGCGTCAAAGTTAAGCGCGCCTACCTTGCCGTTGGCGGTGTTGGGCTCGACGAGGCGTTTAGCCGCGGCGAGACAGTCGTGGAGCGTGGCGACTCCGAAATTACCGAGCGCGACTTGCCCCGCGCTATAAAAGCTAGCGAGGCGGCTCTCCCACCTGCCACAACCCTTAACCGCAAAATAATCCATACGATACCGCTTAGGCTGTCTGTCGATGGTGCGCGCGTCATGGGCCGCAGCCCAGCCGGGATGAAAGGTGTGAGGCTTTCGGTTGAGACTCTTTTTATAACGTGCCTCGAGCGCCATGTACACGACCTGGTGTCGGCTGTGGAGGATGCCGGGCTCGAGGTCGAGGATGTCGTGGCGGCACCCTTGGCCGCATCGTTTATAGCACTTACTAAAATGCAAAAGCGCGTGGGCTGCGTGTTGGCCAACATCGGAGCAGAGACACTCTCTATTATCGTTTTTGAAGACAACACTCCTACATCAATAAAAGTCTTCCCCGTTGGGGCGGCCGACATTACCAACGACATCGCACTTGGCCTGCGCATCAGCCCCGAAGAGGCTGAGAGCCTTAAGTCGGGCGCGGTCTTAAACTCCACCTATCCTAAGAAAAAAGTCGATGACCTTATTGCTCGGCGCGTGTCGGACATGTTTAAACTTGTCGAGGCGCATCTTAAAAAAATAGGCAAAGACGAGCTGTTGCCCGCAGGGATCATTTTGACCGGCGGAGGCAGCTCGATACAAACAGTAGCCGACCTGGCTAAAGCGGTACTGCGCTTGCCGTCGCGCACCGCATCACTTGCCGAAGGCACTGCCGCCAAGATGCAGTTGCGCGACTCATCGTGGGCTGTGGCGTACGGCCTAACCGTGTGGGGCTTTAGCGAGGGCGGCGAACTTGAGATCCATGAGTCGAGCACGCTGAGCGAGTGGATAAACTCCCTGTGGCGCTGGTTTAAAAAGTTTTTACCGTAAAATAGCGAGTCCCGCGAAATCAATCGCGGGACGGGCCCATCTGGTGTCGCATATGCGCACCTAATTAAGCTTCTTCTCGCCGGCTTCCAACTTGCGACGAGCATTGCGGCAAGATTCAAATTTTTTTAACTCGTCCTCGTTAAAACCAAGTCGAGCAATGTAGGGGTCGGCCTGTTCTTCAAGAATGAAGCCGCCATCGATATCCGAGTGTAGGGTACCGAGAATCTCAATGCGGATATCCTCTCCCCTCGCGAGTCGTTCGCTCAATTCTGTATAAGGATCAACGCTGGAAATATTCTTACCGCGAAGCTCGTCAAGCAAAGCCTTAAGCTCGTCTTCTGAAGGAATCTTCATGTGCGGGCTCCTTTCCCAGGCTGCATTTAAGCATACGAGGCATTTTTGTCAAAGTTGCCAAGGATAGTCGCTTTAAGTAGAGTTGTAGGGCTACAACAGGCACCCTAAACAACCTATCTAATCTCTATGGCACAAGTAAATCCTGAAATCGAGGCCTTCGCACGCATTAGGGTCATCGGCGTGGGCGGCTCGGGCAAGAACGCCGTCAACCACATGGTCGAGGAAAAGGTCCGCGGTGTCGACTTCATCACGATAAACACCGACGCACAGGACTTGCACCACTCTCTTGCCAAGAAAAAGATCCACATCGGCAAAAATTTAACCCGCGGCCTGGGCGCCGGGATGAACCCCGAGTTAGGCAAGCGCGCCAGCGAAGAAACTAAAGAAGAGATCCAGCAAGCCATTAAGGGTAGCGACATGGTATTTATTGCAGGCGGCATGGGGGGTGGCACCGGCACTGGTGCCGCACCCGTTGTTGCACGCACCGCCAAAGAGATGGGCGCTCTTACCGTTGCCGTTGTCACCAAGCCGTTTAGCTTTGAGGGCCAACAGCGCATGCGCTTAGCCGAAGCAGGTCTCAACGAGCTGCGCAAAGAGGTAGATGCGCTCATTGTCATCCCCAACGATCGCTTGCTTGCCACGGTTGCCAAAGACACCACGCTTAAAGCCGCATTTGCTCAGTGCGACGACGTGCTCAAACAAGCTGTCGAGGGTATTTCTGACCTTATAACCAACCCCGGCATTATTAACGTCGACTTTGCCGACGTGCGCGCTGTGATGGAAAACTCTGGCTCGGCTCTTATGGGCATCGGCGTCGCCTCGGGCGAAAACCGCGCCGCCGTAGCCGCCAAGGCCGCTGTGTCCTCGCCCTTGCTTGAGCTTTCGATAAACGGCGCCAAGGGCGTTTTGTTTGCTATTGCCGGGCAAGACGACCTGGGCATGCTCGAGGTCCACGAGGCAGCTAAGATCATTACCGAGTCGGTAGACCCTAACGCCAAGATAATCTTTGGCGCGGTCAAAGACGACAAGCTTAAAAAAGGCGAGGTGCGCGTTACGGTTATTGCAACAGGCTTCCCCGCACCGGGGGTTGCTCCCCGCGGCACACCGCTGTTTACCGCCTTTGGCCGCGAGAGCACTAAAGAAAAGGACAAAGAGGCCGATGTCCCGCCCCTGGGTCAGACCGGCCGGATATTTAACTCGCCTACTCCTCCGGCCCCCAAGGAAGAAAAGAAAGAGGAGCCCAAGGCCGCCCAAGAGACCGTCAAACTTAAAATAGACGAAGATGAGGATGAGTGGGGCGCTGTCCCGTCATTTCTCCGCAGGCCTAAAATAAAGTAAACTGTAGCAATGTTTGATCTTGCCATTATCGGCGGCGGCCCCGCGGGGGTTGCCGCAGGAGTTTATGCGGCCCGCAAAAGGCTCAAGACCGTATTTGTGGCCGAGGCCTTTGGCGGCCAGTCGACCGACTCGCTAGACATCCAAAACTGGATAGGCACCAAGCATATACCGGGTATTGAGCTTGCCAAGGCTCTGGAGGCCCACTTGCGCGAGTATGCGGGCGACATTGTCACCCTTAAGACCGGCGAGCGCGCTACTAAAATCGCCAAAAGCACCGAGGGTTTTTTAATAACGACCGACAAGGGCACATGCGAAGCAAAAACTGTTTTAATAACCACAGGCGGCTCGCGCAAAAAGCTCGATGTGCCGGGTGCTGCGGAGTTCGAAAATAAGGGCATCGTGTATTGCGCCTCGTGCGACGGCCCGCTGTTTGCTGGCCAAGACACGGTTGTTATAGGCGCAGGCAATGCCGGGTTTGAGACCGCAGCGCAGCTTTTAGCCTACGCTAAGTCGGTCACACTCTTAAATCGCAGCGGCACATTTGATAAAGCCGATGCCAAAACCGTCGAGGCGGTGCGCACGCATGCCAACATGACCATTTTAGCTAACACCATACCGGTTAAGGTCGAGGGCGCAATGTTTGTCAAAAGCCTGACGGTTACCAATACGCAAACCAACGAAACAAAAGAGCTGCCCGTAGGCGGCATCTTTGTCGAAATTGGCGCACTGCCCGCCACAAGCCTTGCGCAGGGCCTGGTGGAGTTCGACCAGTTTAATCATATTAAGGTCGACCCGCGCACACAGCGCACAAGCCAGGATGGCGTGTGGGCGGCCGGAGACTGCACCGACGGGCTGTACCACCAAAACAACATCGCCGCAGGCGACGCGGTTAAGGCGCTCGAGGACATTTACCTGTATATAAAATCCGGAGCTTAAACCTTTTGCTCGTCCTGTTTAATTTCTTTTTTTATCTCCTCTAGATCGTTGTGTATGTGCTGAATTTCGGCGGCCAACAACTCGGTCGAGGTCTTTCCGGCCTCTAGCAGCTCTTTTTCGGACTTTTCTACCAGCTTCTTTTCGTGCTTAAAGCCCGAAATGATTATATTGTCGCCGATAAAGAACGACACCAAAAGCCCGGTAGCAAGCAGTATTACAAGGCCCAACACGACAGACGGCAGGCCAAAGAGTATCGGAAAATACTCGGCCGTCTCCCAAACTCCCTTCCAAATAAGTACGATGCCCACCGCGCCTATAAGCGCGTAGAGTATCGGGTAGTGACTAAGCCTAATGCGTACTTTGTCCTCGAGCTTGTCAAAAAAGTTGAGTATCTTTCTCATGCCTTAATACCTGCGCGCTACTGTATCGTCTGCGCCAGGACAAAATTACCGCGGAACCCGGGGACACCCGAGGCGCCCTCGTCGACGTCGCCTACCCGCACCACAACCTGGCCGGGCTCCTCAAACACGCCCACCTCGTGCCCGCCGCCGGCAAACCAACAAATAACTTTGGACACTTCGTACGGCATATAATCGCCGTCTTGCGGGGCACATGTGCCCTCGTAGGTGCCTATGGTGTAGCTTTTGCCGTTGGCGACAAGCACTACCTGCGTGTGCGGGATGCCGTCCTGCTCGCCCTTGTCGCTAAAGCGCCAGTCGTATGTTGCAGCGCCGCTAGCAGGAGTTTGCGCATCATGCCAAAAGACGAGGTAGGCTACGCCCGCCAAAATAGCCACGATTACTGCCACCAACCACCACGACTTATAGGTCATAAAGTATAGTATACCAATTTATAAAAAACGTACCGCCGCCGGTCCCCCGGCGGCGGTTACAAGTAAACGGACGCTGTGTAGAGATGAGTGGCGCTTCCGGCCAAGACAATGATGTGCTGGACTCCGCGGAATCCGATCAGCTCGGGCGCCCAGTTTGGTTTCTGCTTGATGAAGATCATCAACTGTAACAAGTACAAGCCGGTCCCCGCCAAAAACAACACAAGGGCCGCAGCCGGCAGACACCACAGACTTTGGAGCGAGACCGCAAAACCCCAAAGGCCCGAACCCAAGTACATGATTGCCCGTAGACCTTCTCTGTTGGGAAACGCGAGCCTAACCAAACATACAGCGACCGCAGAGGACAAAAGCACTGCCACCCGCCACTCTATGCCCGGGGCCGGAAGGCATACGACGAACTGTGTGTACGTCGCCGATATAAGTATAGCGATGGCAAGGTGGTCGATAGTTTGCCGCACATTACTGTGAGGAAACCAGTGCAGTGCCAGGCTTGCGCCATATTGCAGGGCAAATGCCCCGGCCAAGATGATCGTCGTGAGCGAAGTGGTCAGATACTGCAAAGCCAAACTAAGCCCCAGCATGTTTAGAACACACACTACAGGATGACGCGGAACTCCGCGCCCGTCTTCTTGGTGCGCGAGCGTTTCCATCGTTGTCCCTCATGGTTAAGAACCCCACAAGAGAGTAACACGGCTACTATTGGTGTAAAAGAAACCGCCCAGCGTGAGCCGGGCGGTTACTGTAGAGTCTGCGGAGACTGGGGTGGTTAGCCGCGGCCGGGCCAGCCCGACCAGCGCATGCGCGTGAGCTCGGCAGGCACCCCGCCGCGCATCACGGCTGGCACGAGGTTTTGCGGGATGTCCTCGAGCCACACCTGGGGCACTTGGCCAAACCGCCCGACATACTGCGTGTAAAAGTTGCCGATGGCCTCGGCCGGCACCGGCGTCGCCTCCGAGTGCGGCTGATGATCGATGTAGCCGCCGTTGACCGCATCGCAGAACTGGCGATATTGTGGCGTGTGGTTGACGTGCGTGTGCCAGGCCGCATCGACCAGCTTGCTCATGTTGGCGAGCGGGCGTACGCCCACGACGATGAGCTCGTAGAACTTTTTGAGCTCGGTCACTGCCTTGGAGAACTGCCCCGCAAACTGCGGGTAGTCATAGTCGAACCGATCGCGCAGAAAGCCAAAGTCGTAGCCGCCCAGACGGGCAAGCGCAACTGCCGTATTCATGGTGATACTCCTGTGTGCGGGGCCCGGGATGGGCCCTCCGCAGTCAATTCTCGATATCAGCAAAAGTGCGTCAATAACTTTGACGCTAAGTAGGCATAATATGGCTCTATATAACAGCCTGGAGTCTATGCAGGTTATCATGGTGTCAGGATATTTGACATAGCTATTGCCTTTGCCTATACTAAAGCTCTATGGACCATATCCGCGAGTTTTTGCTTAAATTCGGCCTTAAACAAAAAGAGATTGACGTCTACTTGGCCTGCCTCGAGCTTGGCGGAGCAAGCGTCATGACACTTGCTAAACGCGCCGGTACCAAACGCCCAAGTACCTATCTAATATTGGAAGACCTGGTAAAAAAGGGCCTGGTCGACAGCATGAAGACCAAGCACGGTATCACCTACCATCCTCTCCACCCTAAAAAAGTGGCAACTCAAATATCTAATCTCCAAAACGAGTACGCCGAGGTTTTGCCCGGCATCATGGGGCTCTACCGCGACAAAGACGACAAGCCTATCATTGGCGTGTACGAGGACTACGACGTCTACGAGCGCATTGCCGACGAAGTGCGCGAGCATGTCGCAAGCGGCAAAGAGGCGTTGTATTTTGGCAACTCCGAGCACTTTTATACCAAGCCCAAAAAGGTCGCCACGTGGTTTGCCACGATGAAGAATAAGCGCAGCCATTGCCGCGAGATTTTGTGCGGCGACGGTCCGGTGCAAAAAGAGTACGCCAAGCGCGTTGCGGCTTTGGGCAACCCCAACTTTAAAGTTAAGCACCTGGCTAAACCCGCCTCCCCTGTTGCGACCGAGTTTGGCGTATGGGGCAACAAGGTTGTCTTTTTCTCGGGTACGGGCAAAGATCTCTTTACTATCGTCGTCGAGAGCAAAAAGATGGCCGATACCCAGCGCGCGATTTTTGAGCAGATGTGGTCGTCGCTTTAATTTTTTAGACTCTGAGCCAAGTGGAGCAAAATTGGAACCAGTTGGTGCGAGAGCTGTACCAGTGGCAACGGGTTGAGAAGTTACTTGAGGAAGCTAGGACTTTATACCAGCACTCTTGAGGATGGTGTCTACAACTTCATCGAGGGGGTGAGCTGTGTCGATATGTATACCATCAGGAATTCCTTCTTTGGTGGCGTGCAG
>DASYIO010000043.1:0-2678 GCA_035997465.1 Minisyncoccota bacterium
TTAGACGGGATGATCGTCCCATTTCCATGACCCGCAATGAGTTCGAAAAGTTAATAGAGGAGGAGTTTCCTAAGGCGGTGCCGCAGAAGTTCCATCACCTGCTCAAAAACATTGCCTTTTTAGTAGACGGCGAGGCGCCGAGCAAAAATCTTTTGGGCCAGTACCATGGCGTGCCACACACAGCGCGCGGCGACCATTACGGCCTGGGCGGCACTTTGCCCGACACTATTACGCTGTATCAAACAACCATAGAGCGCTACGCCAAACAAAGCGGCGCCTCGGTTAAGCAGGTTGTGCGCGAGACCATTTGGCACGAGGTCGCGCATTATATGGGCTACGACGAGGACCAGGTGCGCGGCAGAGAAAACGAAAGAGGCTCGTGATAGTATAGTGCTATGAAATTTGACCCACGCTCGTTTACCTGCGGGGTACTGATAGCCATTGGTGTCGGGGTGCTAGCTTTTATGGCGCTTGGCGGTCATGGCGCCATGAGCATGCAGATGGAGGCCAGTACAAGTACGGGCGTATTGCCCGCCGGCACGTTTGACTCTAAGCATGTCGGGCTCCACTTTGATTACCCGGCGGGCTATGCGCAGGCCCTTAACCATATAAACGAGGGGCAAGAGGACGAGTACCACCAGGTTGTGTTTGTTAAGGGTCAGCAGTTGGCCCAGACCGACGCCGTGTGGGAGGGCCCGCCAGCTATTACTATTGCGGGCATCGATGTTCCGGCGGATACTAATCTTGAGTACTGGGTCATGCACGATAAGCGCTCCAACTGGAGCATGGCCTACCCCGCGTATGCAGAAGGGGATTTTGACAAAACAACGGTAGGAGGAGAGCCGGCGCTTTCTTTTAATTACGAGGGTCAATATACGGCCAAGGCCGTCGTGGTTTTACACAAGGGCAGGATGTATGTATTTGCAGTATCTTGGGTTGCCCAAGAGGACCAAATACGGCAGGATTTTGAAAATATTATACATACGGTAAAATTTATTGATGAAGCCAACTAAACCCTTCGACGCTACTCAGGCCAAGCCACCGCTTGCTCCGTTTATACTTTTGGCTCTTGCACTTATCGGCTTGGGCGACGTGTTTTACTTGTCGTACTTTCAGTACATGAACTTGATACCCACCTGTGCCATTGGCGGGTGCGAGATAGTGCTTACGAGTGCTCAGTCCAAGTTTTTTGGCGTGCCGTGGAGCTACATTGGCCTGGTGTACTACACATATATGCTCTGCCTCGCTGTGCTCCTTGCTGTTGACCCGCGCTCGTTTGGATTAAGGCTTGGCGTGTTGATGTATACCGGCGCCGGGCTTTTGTACTCGGTCTACGCCATCTTCTATATACAGTTGTCTGTTATCCACGCGCTGTGCCAGTTTTGCGCGATATCGGCTGTTACTACACTATGCTTGTTTATAGTCGCTGTTTGGCACTTTAGGAGTTCACGCATACACTAGGGGCATGGCAGATAAATTTTTTGACCGACCGTCAGTCGCCGCGGCTTTTGTAGTGGGCGCCTTTCTTCTTGTAACAGGAGCTATCTTTTCGTGGGCGTTTTATTCTGCGCGCCAGGGCGATGACACGATTGTGGTAACAGGCTCTGCAAAAACAGACGTTAAGGCTGACAGCGCCAAATGGACCATCGAGGTGTACCGCAGCGCCGAGCAAGGCGGCTTGCAGCAGGCCTACGTGTCGGTGGCCAAAGATGCCGACGCGGTTAAGCGTTATTTTAAAGCACAGGGCATTGCAGACGATGCGGTGACCGCCAACACTGCGAGCGCCGACGAGCAGTACAACAATAATGGTCCCACGACATATCGGGTGCATCAGGAAATAACCGTGTCGTCTGCAGATGTATCAAAAGTGCAAGCTCTTTCGCAAAATGCGGGCGCTCTTTTAAATCAAGGACTTTCAGTTTCGCCAAGACAGCCCGAGTACTATATATCCAACCTGCCGGAGCTTAGGGTGTCCTTGCTTGGCCAAGCCATAGCCGACGCCAAAGCCAGGGCGCAGGAGATAGCCAAAAGCGGCGGCTCGTCAGTGGGCAAGCTCTCGGGTGCGTCATCGGGCGTTGTGCAAGTAATGGCGCCCAACTCAACGAGCGTAGAGGACTACGGCAGCTACGACACCTCGACTATAGACAAAGAAGTATCCGTCACCGCCCGCGCAACATTTGTAGTGCGCTAGTCTCTCCTAAACCGCTTATAGGTGCGCCAGAGTATATAAAAGAAGACTATTGCGACCAGCGGGTAAAAGACCCCGGCCGAGCCCACAATAAAGCGCAGTATCGTTAATATATAAAAGTAGATAGTGTAAAAGATCGACCAAAACCAGTTGCTTTCGCTGGGTACGGTCGTGTCGCGTTGGGTCGAGGTGCCCAGCACAGAGCCGGGCAAGGGGATAGAGGTTACTTTGGGCTTGGTTTGTGCCAGCTGGCTGTCGAGCACGTTGGCTATGGCGCTACGGCTGCCATCGACAAGTTTAAACACCGGAGACACCGCACTTTCTGCGGTGGGTGAGAGGTTGCCTATTTGGTCTTGGATGCTTTTGGATGACTCGACCGCGGCAGCTGCACCGGACGAGTTGTTAGACGATGCGGCGGGTTTTGGCTTTGCTTTAACGTCAAACGATTCGGACTCGCTCTCAATTACTGTGCCGGCGCTGTCTTTAAGGT
>DASYIO010000044.1:0-3119 GCA_035997465.1 Minisyncoccota bacterium
GGCAAGAGCGGCGAGGGTGTACCCGAGCTTTTGGACTTGATACTTTTGGCCGCCGAGCTTGAGGAAATTTCGGCCGACCCAACACTGCCGGGCCGCGGTCTTATTATCGAGGCGCACACCGAGCCCAAGCGCGGCAACACCGCAACACTTATTGTCGAGGACGGCTCGGTCGAGTCGGGCAAATATATTGTGGCCGGCGAGTGCACCGCCCCGGTGCGCATTATGGAAAACTTTTTGGGCAAGCCCATAAAAATTGCGGGGCCGGGCGAGCCCATCCGCATTGTGGGCTTTAGCCCCCTGCCCCAGGTAGGCACGCGATGGGAGGTTGTTGCCAACAAAAAAGAGGCCGAAGCTCGCGCCGCAGAGGCCAAGCTTGGTGTCAAAAAATCTACAACACAGACTGCCGGCGAGGAGGGCCGCATGGTATTGCCTATCATTATAAAAACCGATGTTGCAGGCACTGGCGAGGCAGTCGCGCACGAGCTTAATTTATTGCCGGCCCACGAAGGGCTCGAGGTACGCACCATAGCACGCAGCGTGGGCGCTATAAACGAAAGTGACGTCAAAATGCTGGCGGGCAGCACTACGCCGGGCATCGTTGTGGGCTTTAACGTTAAAATCGAGCCTGCTGCGCGCGAGCTTGCCGAGCGCCAGGGTGTGACGGTGGCGACGTTTGACATAATTTACAAACTGGCCGAATGGCTTGGGACAGTCGTCGAGGAGCGTCGGCCGCGCGCGCAGGTTTTGGAGCTTAAGGGTGCTGCCAAGGTGCTTAAATTTTTTAGCGCGCAAAGTGGGCGCGTCGTCTTGGGTGGCCGCGTCGAGGAGGGCGCACTTAATGAGGGTATGGAGGTAAAAATAATGCGCCGCGAGCAAGAAATAGGCCACGCCAAAATAATGTCTTTGCAGACCGGCAAAACGCCTCAGAAAAAAGTCGAGGCGGGTGTCGAGTTTGGGGCGATGCTTAAAACCGAGGCCCTGCCCGCCGCAGGCGACCGCCTAGAGGCCCACACAAGCGTACTTAAGTAACGTATGTCTCAACGCCAAGAACAGATGCAGGAGAGATTGCGCGAGACCGCCGCCGAGTTTTTGGTACGCGAGTCTAACCGGCTTTCGCTTATTACGGTAACGGCCGCTCAGGTAGACGAAAAGGGCCAACGCGCCACAATATTTATTACCGTACTCCCCGACTCGGCCGAGACCCAGGCTCTTGAGTTTGCCAACCGCAACAAAAAAGAGTTTGGCATGTACCTGCTTAAAAAGGTGCGCGGCATGCGCATCCCGCATATTGAGTTTGTGATAGACAAGGGCGAAAAAATGCGCCAGCGGCTTGATGAGCTTTCTTAACTTGGAGGCCACGGCGGGAATCGCACCCGCGTATAAAGGATTTGCAGTCCCTTGCCTTACTACTTGGCTACGTGGCCGTCTCGTTAATCTAGCATTTTGTGGTAGAAATATAAAACGCCCTGCCTGGCTGAGTGGCCATAGGGCGCTGCCGGGGTGATGGAATGGTAGACATACGGGACTTAAAATCCCGAGAGCCTTTAAACGCTCGTGAGAGTTCGAGTCTCTCCCCCGGCACCCAGTTATGTGATAAGTTAAATCTGTTCCTCACTTCCGCCCATAGCTCAGTTGGTAGAGCTGCTCCCTCTTAAGGAGAAGGTCCCTGGTTCGAATCCAGGTGGGCGGACTAAAGACACAAACACCTGCCCTGCGGCAGGTTTTGTGCTTTAGTTCGGGACGCAGCGTTGCGTCGCATTTGCGGCGCCGCGAGGCGGGCCCGCGACCAAAGTTTGAGACGACAAACTTTGAGTTGTGGGGACAAAAGGCTACAATCCCATAATCGGGCGAGTGGCGGAATTGGTATACGCGCCAGTCTTAGGAACTGGTACCGCAAGGTTTGGGAGTTCGAGTCTCCCCTCGCCCACAAATTTATCTCCCAAAATACCCTTCGTTTTAAAGGGTTTTCGAGCTTGACAAAGGCCCATATAGTATGATATAATAGATAGCGGGAATGGGTGGGTTCAACCCCCACCCGAAAAGTTCACCGCGGCGCAAATGCCGCACACACATAAAGGAAACTTCACCATGGCTGCTGCAGCCGCTGCTATCCCAACGCCCGACGAGGTCGAAATCTCGCCGGGATACAGGATCGACAATCTGGGGAAACCTCCGAGCGATCGGCAGATTTCCTCGGAAAAACGTGCTCGTCTCCCACGCTTGCGCTATGTCCTGAGCGCGAGCGCTGCGTCACTCGCTTTGCCGACAGGGCTTTCGACCGGGTTCTTCTGGTTGTTTTCCTTGCCGACATTCGGGCTGTGGCTCGGCCTCTTACCTGCTGGCCTGGGGCTGTTCTACTCGCTGAAATCTGGTCTCGTCTGGAACCCTCAGCAAGTAGCATTGGCCGCATGGGATCCGCGCATAAACGAGGTCGTCCCCTACGGACCGGGCCTCCATGCCCGTCTGCCGTACGAGGTGGCCACCGAGGCGGACAATATCCCGCTTCAGATTATCAAGCACAGCTTTACCATCGAGGTCCAAACTACGACCGCGCGGGCAAAGCTCGAGATCCTCATCGAATGGAGGCCCTCACTCGAAAATCTGGCCAACTTCACCAATGTTAAGGACGACGAGCCGACGATCAATACCACGCTCGACGCCTTTCTGAGCAGTTCGCTGACCAGCCGCCTCTCCCGGCGAAGCGCCGCGTACGTTCGCGGCATGCTCAACAGGATCAACGTTCTGTTGGCAAACGAGTTCATGGGAGAGATCAATGTGAGGACCGGCAAGAGCCCAACCGAGCTCGAAACGGACTTTGGCATCGATATCGTGACCATCCGCCTGATGAAGGTCGAGTTCCCGCCGGACGTCCAACGGATGCTCGACGCGGGAGACGAGGCAAGCATTGCGCAGGACATGGTCGCCGGCTGGCTTGGCCTTACGCCCGACGAGCTCAAGGAGGCTCTGCGGGATGGCCGGGTAACGCCGGAACACTTCGGTCAGCATATGGAGCGGGCCATGATCTTGTCGGGCAATGCGGCGTTCAACATCAACCGCATCGACGTACCTGGCCTGGTCAACAACATCATTCGGAGGTAACCCTATGGACCTGAAAGCCG
>DASYIO010000045.1:0-1774 GCA_035997465.1 Minisyncoccota bacterium
ATGATCCCGATAGGCCGTGGCCAGCGCGAGCTTATCATTGGCGACCGCTACACCGGCAAAACCACCATTGCCATTGACGCCATACTCAACCAAAAAAACGAGCCTAAAGAGTCGCGCCCGATTTGCATCTATGTCTCAGTAGGCCAAAAAGAGTCCAAGACCGCGCGCCTGGTGCAAATGCTTAAAGAAAAGGGCGCCCTAGAGTACACCGTTGTGGTAGATGCGGGCGCATCGGCCCCGGCTGCTATGCAATATTTGGCCCCCTTTGCCGGTGCAGCCATTGGCGAGTACTTTATGCAAAAAGGGCAGGACGCATTGGTAATTTATGATGATCTTACCAAGCACGCCATTGCGTACCGCCAGCTGTCCTTGCTTTTGCGACGCCCGCCGGGCCGCGAGGCATACCCGGGCGATATTTTTTACCTCCACTCGCGATTGCTCGAGCGTGCGGCTAAATTGTCCAAAGAGCTGGGCGGCGGGTCGCTTACGGCGCTCCCTATTATCGAGACGCAAGAAAATGACATTTCAGCCTATGTGCCGACCAACGTCATTTCCATTACCGATGGGCAGATATTTTTAGAGACCGACTTGTTTAACAAAGGCGTGCGCCCTGCGATAAACGCCGGCAACTCGGTGTCGCGCGTGGGCTCGGCGGCACAAACCAAAGCGATGAAAAAGGTCTCGGGCCGCATCAAGCTCGAGCTGGCGCAGTTCAGAGAGCTCGAGGCGTTTATGCAGTTTAGCCAAGACCTGGACGCAGACACCAAAAAGCGCATCGACACCGGCCAGCGCATGATGGCAACCTTGCGCCAAAAGAACGGCCAGCCGATGGCCTTTGAGCGTCAAGCCGTTATCATTTATGCCGCGGTTAACGGCTACCTAGACACTGTTGCGGTAGCCCGCGTACCCGAGTTTGAGGAGAAGTTTTTAAGCTATCTCGATGCACAGCGCCCCGAAGTGCTCCAAAGCATCGCAGGTGCGCGCGATATTGCGGCCCAGACCGAGGCCGAACTTAAAGAGCAGCTGCAAAAATTTATACAAACCCATGGCCTCGCTTAAAGAAATAAAAAGCAAAATACGCTCGACAGCCCGCACGCGCACAGTAACCCGCGCCATGGAGGCCGTCTCGGCTGCCAAAATGCGCAAGGCGCAAAACAAGGCGCTTGGCGGCCGCGCCTACGCCCGTGCGGCTTCGGCTATCTTGACCCGCGTATCAGGCACGCAAGAAATTGCGTCCCATGCGCTTACGCAAACGCGCGAGGTTAAAAAGTCACTTTACATTGTAATAACATCCGACAAAGGTTTGGCCGGGGCGCTTAACTCGGGCGTGTTGCGTGCTGCGGTGCGCGATATTGCGGCCCAGGGCCTAAGCGAGTCGTCGGTCAGCATTATTGCCGTGGGTCGCAAGGCCCAGGATTTTTTTGGCAAGCGCGGATATGCTATTGAGGCGTATCACCCAAACACCGACGCTGTCTCGACTGAAGTTATAAACGAGGTAGTAGGCGAGGCAGCCGCCCGGTTTGCTTCGGGGGCGTGCGACAACGTACGCATTGTGTACCAAAACTTTGTGTCTACTTTTGAGCAGCGCCCGACATTGCGCACGATATTTCCGCTTTCTTTAACCGAGCTACAAAAAGTCGTCGAAGACATTTTGCCGGTGCGTGGAGCCATGAGCCAGCCGCAGGTATCTGAGCAAAAGATTAACAACTATACTATTGAGCCGTCCGAGATAGACGTGCTCGGCGCGGTTATACCTAAATTGGCGGGCATCTTT
>DASYIO010000046.1:0-1557 GCA_035997465.1 Minisyncoccota bacterium
GTGCCCTGCTCGCTGTTGAGCCATTGGACATGATCATCCAACTGCTTCATCAGGTCCTCTGTTTCTGGCCTTGAATTCTTATGGCCGGGTTCTTGGGCCACGAACTGTTGGATTTCCTGCGCTTTCATGTGCTCCTCCGAGGCGTTTGTGGCCGATTTGACCGTGTACCAGACTTGCTTATCATTATACACTCGATAGATATCCTTGTCAAGCCCTTTCGGACTTAGGCTAAATAAGGCCTACAAACAAGGGTTTTTGGAGGGATGGGCGGGTTTGCTTAATAAAAGCCCTTATGCTACATTGGACGCACGCCCAACAGGGCTCCTTTTTTCTGATAGGTGCCGCTTAGTCCAGCAGCCGACTCGTTCGGCTGGAAATAAACAAGGGCGAGGTAGACCGTCAGAATCGTAACCCCTAGGCAAGGGGGTATCCCAGGCTCGTCCTGGGCAAAAAATCCACAATGGCAAAGAAATCTACAGTAGTACGCTCGTCGCGCCCGCCCAAGTTTAAGTCTCGGGTGGTTAACCGCTGCTTTCGCTGCGGACGCAAGCGCTCGTTTATGCGCGACTTTGGCATGTGCCGCAACTGCTTTAGAGAGGCCGCCAACGAGGGTCTTATCCCGGGCGTTCGCAAATCATCTTGGTAATTTATGGTAAACGATCCTATCGCAGACTTTTTGGTTCGATTGCAAAACGCCTCAATGGTGGGTCATACCTCTGTGGCTTTGCCGTACTCGTCGATTAAAAACGCTATCGCAAAAATTTTGGAGCGCGAGGGCTACCTTGCCAATGTCATCAAAAAGAACAACTCGCTTGTGGTTGGGCTCTCGTACGCGGCAAGTGGCCGCCCGGCGATAAACGGCGTCAAGCGCATCTCTAAGCCATCGCGCCGCATGTACATGGGCGTGCGCGACGTGCAGCCCATCAAGCGCGGCCACGGTCTGCTTGTGCTCTCGACCCCAGCGGGCGTTGTCTCGGGCAAAGAGGCAAGAGAGAAGCGCGTCGGCGGCGAGGTCCTGTTTGAAATCTGGTAACTATTTATGTCACGACTTGCTAAACGCCCAATTGCTATACCACACAGCGCCGAGATATCCATCTTGGGCGAGGGGCTTGTGGTTAAAGGCCCCAAGGGCACTTTGCAAAAGCCCGTCTCGCGCTTTGTCACTATTGAGGTTGGGGCAGAGGGCGTGCAGGTTGCACAAAAAGGCAGCACGCTTGAGTCGCGCGCCGCTGTAGGCACCTATGCCTCGCACGTGCGCAACATGCTCAAGGGTGTTACCGAGGGCTTTAGCAAAAAGCTGCTTATTGAGGGTGTGGGCTTTAAGTGGGATGTGCAGGGCAAGATGCTTAACTTGGCGCTTGGCTTTAGCCACCCCGTTAAGGTTGCTATACCCGAGGGCCTGACTGTGGTTGCCGAAAAAGGAGCGCTTACCATTACCGGTTTTGACAAAGAGCTGGTAGGCCAGTTTGCCGCCGACATCCGCGCGCTTAAAAAGCCCGAGCCCTACAAAGGCAAAGGTATCCGCTACGAGGGCGAGGTAATACGCCGCAAGCAGGG
>DASYIO010000047.1:0-11998 GCA_035997465.1 Minisyncoccota bacterium
TAGTCAAAAACGGCGCAGTGGTTATGCAAGTACGCCAGGGAGAACTTGTCCAGCTGGGTTAGGCGTTAAGGGCAGGGAGTTGAGGTAATGTGTTCCGATCCACTCGACTGCAGGAACGCAGACTGCGTCTCCAAAACCAAACAAGACCTGGTTCAGAGATAAGCTCGGGTTAATCGCAAAGTCTCCCGCGCCCATTAGCTTAGCTGCTTCAATCCCGTTGAAAAGGCGTACGTTAAAAGTCCCTTTGCCGGCCCTGGCGATTATCTGGCGGGCGCTGCCGCCCTTGGGCGTCCTAAGGCAGCCAGCGATGCCGTCAGACCTTATCTCTACAGTGGAGCGTTTCTCCCCATCCCTCATGCGCATCCTGCGAAAAGCGGGCAAGTATGAAAACTCATCCTCCATCATTTTTTGCCTAATCAGCGTGAGGTGGCGCTCATGCATCTGGCTCAATACATAAGCGGTCCTTTTTTCGTCCCACCACTCTTCGTTGTGGTCGATTATCTCCTCCAGTGTGATAGTCCGGAGAGGTAGGTTTGGAAGCTGGTGGAAGTACCACCGCAGATCCTCATTTGCTCGGATGTAGTCGATTATTTTTTTAGGTCTGGCGTCCGAGCTAGCCACGGCGTACTCCTGCTCAAGGCTCCCCATAGGCATCACACTGACTATTGAATCGTGTACGCCAATAATAAAGATGCGGACCCTGCTTTGAGGTACAAAGTTGGACGCGTCTATCCTTAACAAATCGACGCCGTAACCCAACTCATTGAGCTTGCTTAACAGAGCGCGTAGATCATTTCCGTTATTTGAAGTAAGCAGGCCCTCCACGTTCTCTAGGAGAATGTAGGGCGGTGTCGCTTCACCGTGGACTTTCTTCATCTCTCGGACTACGCGCACAAACTCCCAAAAGGCTGACGATTCGCCCTTGTGTATGCCTGCTCTCCCGCCGGCTACAGAGAGGTCCGTGCAAGGGAAAGAGGCGTGAGCCAGCGTGACCTTCGGCACATCGGAGCCTTTGGTCTGCGCTATATCTTGGGTTACGTAGTGGCCGGCACCGAAGTGGTTAGTATAAGCACGTTCCTTCTCTGGCTCATAGTCCAGGGCGTAGACCGTTTTCCAGCCCGCGCGATCAAGCCCCATGGTGACCAGGCCGATTCCCGCAAAGAAATCCGCGACCGTTTTTTCACCAATAGCCGAGACGCCCTTCCTCATCAGTCCATTCTATCATGATGAGTGTTTTAAGGCCGCTTAAAGACCTATGGCATACACAAATACAGCGCGGCTTGACTATGGCCCGGGATGTAGGATGCTTTACCCATGGCAAAGAACGACAAAATCGTGCTCGATAAGCTCCTTGAAGAGCGCCGCGCCGCTGTCGGCAATACTTTAAGCGGCGATGACTTTTTTGAGATATACACGGCCGAGCAGCTCCTTAAGGACTACGGCCTGTCCTACGAGGAGATCGAAGCCGGCATCGTCGACGGCGGGGACGACGGCGGAATCGACAGCATATACCTATTCGTAAACGGCGACCTTATCCAAGAGGAAACCGACTTTAGCTCGCTCCAAAAAGGCGTGACTATCGACCTTGTCATTTTGCAGTCGAAGACCAGCGAGGGCTTCTCAGAGACAGCGATGGACAAAATAGCCAGGACCTCGGCAGACCTCTTTGACCTCGCAAAGCCGCTCTCTACCTTCAAGAAGACCTACAACGCACGGCTTATGGAGGTGGCTGAGCTCTTCCGCTCGACATTCGACAAGCTGGCAGGAAAGCTACCCGAGCTCAACATCGTGTACCACTACGCGAGCAAGGGAGAGGATGTACACCCTAAGGTCCAGCAAAAAGCTGCGGACCTCGAGGCACTGGTTAAAAAACACTTCACTCCGGTCAACGTGAAGGCCGACTTCTATGGTGCCGCAGAGCTCCTAGAGGTGGCGCGCCGCGCGCCGAGGTCTACACACCGCCTAGTCCTCTCAGAGAACCCCATCTCTGCTCCAAGGGGAGTCGGCTTTATTGGCTTGGCGCGCCTACAGGACTTCTACAACTTTATTAGCGAGGGAGGCAAGCTCGAGGCTAACATATTCGAGGCGAACGTACGCGACTACCAAGGCGAAGTCGAGGTAAACGCGGAGATACAAGATACCCTACAAAAGCCCGAGAGCGAGGACTTTTGGTGGCTCAACAACGGCGTGACCATCCTCGCTACCCAGGTAAGCCTGAGCAGCAAGATGCTTACCATAGAGAATCCCGAGATCGTAAATGGCCTGCAGACCTCAAGGGAGATTTTTGAGTTCTTCTCTGCCGGAAGTGGAGACGAGGGACGCAACATACTCGTCCGGGTAATCGTGCCCACTGCTCCTGAGAGCCGCTATCACATAATCAGGGCCACAAACAGCCAGACGGTGATTGCGCCGGCGTCTCTCCGGGCGACAGACGCTATACATCGCCAGATAGAAGACTACCTCCGCTCGTACGACATGTACTACGACCGCCGCAAGAACTACTACAAGAACCAAGGCAAGCCCATACGGAGCATAATCGGCATCCAGAAGCTGGCACAGGCTGTGGCATCCGTGTTGCTCCAGCGCCCTGACACGGCTCGAGCTCGCCCCTCATCCCTTATCAAGGATGACGCGACCTACAAGAGCGTGTTCAACCCGGACTACCCGATAGAGCTCTATCGTGCTGCGGTGGAGATACTGAAGGCTACTGAGGCCTTTTTGGCTGGCCATGCGGATGATCTCGAGGCCGTTGAAAGGACGGATCTCAGATACTACGTCGCGATGCTTGCGGCAAGTATTTTGGCAGGGAAAGCTAAACCTACCCCAGAGGATATTGCGGCTCTGGCCGGTTCCGGCATCAAAGAGTCGGTCCTTGAACAGGCATACCAGACTGCCAGAAAGCACTACAGCGATCTGGGTGGTGACGATACGGTCGCAAAGGGTCCTGACCTGCTTTCTAACGTGTCTACTGAGCTCACTCAAGGGAAGCTGTTCTAATCCTGGGGGTAGTCCTCATGCGCGCTGTACCTCTAGGCTTTCGCAAAAAAATGAATAAACACAAAACCGCCCCTTTGGGCGGTAGTTGTGTGCCTATCTATTACTTTCGCCTGTACTGCTCTCTGGGTTAGTAATGCCCGGGTTTGCCGGTTTTAGGATTTAGTACTTTATAACCTTTTGGTTCGTACCCATAACACCATCAAAGTAGATAGTGAACTGATGATAGCCAGTGTTTGCATTTTTGTCGTACTCACCTATGAAGTGTTTGTCGTATGAGTCCTGTTCCGCTTTGGTCGCTTTATCGCCAAGTACTTTGTCCCGCAGTGCAGCGGCAGAGGCGTCGTCAAAGATCGAGATAAAGGCGTTGCGGTCACCCTGCACATCACCCTTGAGTTTGTTACCAAGAGCGACCATATCGGTCTCGTTGAGTAAGTCGGGTGATATGACAACCACCTTGCCTTCGCCGCCGTTGGGTATCGTCCAACGGTCAACGACCTGGTATGAGATTTGCTTTTGCTCGGGCTGTGCGGGCGCGGGCTGGCTTGTTTGCTCTGCCTGAAGCGCAGCCTGAGGTGTCTCTGGTGTACTACCACCCGATATGCCAATAATTACTAATAAGACTAAAACAACCAGAACCCACATCCACCAGCGTTTATAAAACGGCTTCTTTTTCTGCTCCTCCATATGCTTTTATTAAACTTATAATCGACTGCGCCTACTAAGGGCAATAGTAGCAGGGATAGGCTAATCATGCTGCCATAACACAAAACTACCGTTTGGTGCGGTAGTTTTGTACCAATCTATCACTTTTGCCTGGACTGCCTTCGGGTTAATAATGCCGCGGTTGCCCACGGGTTGCCCAAAAAGTGACCCGGATGGGTTGCGTCTGGGTACGAATGTCTATATCTGGTAAGCTATTTCTAAGAGTGTCCTCGAGCCGCCGTTGGGTTCGAATCCCTCCCTCTCCGCAGAATAGAGCACGGTTCTCGCGATCGAGACGCGTCGTTTCTTTTCATCCCAAGTGCGATACCATAGAGCTATGGGGAACACTATTGCCACAGGATTAGGTGTATTCAGTAAGGACAAGTTCAATGCCCTTTTGAACGTGCGTAGCGCGGCTTTGTCGGCGCTTCGCTCAGAGCTTGTGAAAGACGGGTATACCGAGGTTTCTACCTCATCACTAGTAAACATCGCAGGTTCATGCGAGAACCCTTATGCCTCGTTTACGCTCAACTACTATGGACGCGAGGCGCATCTATCGCAAAGCGCCCAGTTGCAACTTGAGGCATTGGCCATTCGGCTCAAGCGCGGCGTATTTACGGTTAACAACAGCTTTAGGGAGGAAAACTACGACGACCCCGACGCAAAGGGGCGGCGGCTATCAGAGTTTACATTGATTGAGCCAGAGAAGCCGTACGAGGGACTACATGCAGAAGAGGCGTTGGACGCAATCATCCACACGGAGGAGCAAATAATTAAAGCTGGCACAAAAGAAGTGTTAGAAAAAAGTGAGGCGGATGTTGCCCTCCTTGGAGGACGGGTGGATTATTTATCGGGAATAGTCGGCAAACCTTTTGAGCGCATTACTTACGACAAAGCCCTTGAACTGCTCAATAAAGACGGTGGTAGCTATAAGTTCGGGGACGACCTCAATATTGCCGAAGAACGGGCTATCTTGAAACACTTTGATAATGTGCCAACCTTCGTTACCCACTACCCAAGCAAGATAAAATTCTTCAATATGAAGAGAATGCCAGACGGGGAGCGGGTATACAGCGTAGACCTGCTCACGCCTCGCCTCGGAGAAACAATCGGGGGTGCAGTACGCGAGGAGGATGGCGAGAAAATAAAAGAGTATCTATTGTCATCTAAAGTCGCAAAATACATTGAGGAGCAAAATGGTGACGCATTAGAGCCGTTCCGCGAGTATTTCAACTTATTTGAGCAAGAAAAGCCCACGCTGCGCGGCGGCTTCGGTATTGGTTTTGAGCGCTTTGTGGGCTTCTTGCTAAACAGCAACGACATTCTTGAGACGATCGCCTATCGTGCCATGCAACCCGAGTAGAGTATGGATTTTTATGATGAGGAAATAGAGCGCGAAGTATCACAATCAAAAGTCCCTGTGCTTGTAGAGTTTTTCGCCAAGTGGTGCAGACCTTGTGAAGTTATGAAGCCCATTGTGGATGAAATCGGAGCAGAGCTGGGCGGTAAGGCAAAAGTATTGGTCGTGAACATTGAAGAAAATAGCAAACTGGCAAACAAGTTCACGGTGCTAACCCTGCCCACTTTTTTGGTCTACCGAGACGGCAGGAGAACAAAACGGCTAACGGGTGTCCAAGACAAGCGGGTTTTGCTGGATCTACTTCAGGAAAGTGTCTAAGCGCTCAGGACGCGTCGATTGGATAGTGTAAAGTAGTGCTATTCCATCAAGCAGGGTAAGGCACCGAAAAGTCCGAACTCGAGACGGCCCGCAAAAGTGCGACAGCAGACAGCAGTTTTGCGGAGACGCGCCCTAAGGGCGCGCTTTTGCTTAGCAAAAGGGGAGGGATTCGAGAAGCGCAGGCCCGAGGCCGAGCCGGGGTCGCGCAAAAAATCAGCAGATTTTTATGTGTGACCGAATCCCTCCTCTCCGCGCTTGTTTAAATAAAGTATGCTTAGGGCATGAGCCTACTATTTGCGCTTGCAAGCCTAGTGTGGACAGTATTTTGGTGGGCGCTTGCTTGGTCTAATGCGCCCTTACTCTCCGAGTATTCCTTTTTCCCGCTTTGGCTCGGCTATATAGGCTCTATCAACGCCATAAGCGAGCTTTTATACAAAGACTCCCTGCTTAAGCGACTAGGCTGGCGCTTTGCATGGCTCTTTATTATCTCGATGCCGCTGTGGTGGTTTTTCGAGTATCTCAACACCATTGTCTTAAACTGGCACTATTTATACCGCCCCATATCCGAGCTGCATTACTTCTTACAATCTTCGATAGATTTCTCGACCGTTATACCCGCCGTGCTTTCTGTGGCATTTCTTTTTGAAAAAATAATGCGCGGCCGTTTGGACTATAAAAATGCCACTTGGCCTAAAAGTATCGCCTGGATTTCTCTAATTATCGGCATACTAGCATTCGCGCTCATGCCCTGGCGGCCCGATCTGCTCTTTCCTTTCGTATGGCTTGCGCCGCTGCTCGTTCTTGATCCTATCAGTTATTGGCTCGGCTTCCCGTCTATTCTCGGGCACCTAGCACATGGCAAGTGGTCAAAAGTTATGGCAATCGCACTAGCGGCTTTGTTTACCGGCTTTTGGTGGGAGATGTGGAATTTTTGGTCATATCCCAAGTGGTACTACACCATCCCCTACGTCGGATTTTTAAAGGTATTCGAGATGCCGATGCTAGGCTACGGCGGCTACCTATTTTTTGGCCTTATCATTTGGACCTTTACCGTTTTTATATTTTCGAGTTTTAACAAAGACAATGCCTTTACACGTATTTAGCTTAAACATAATGCACGGACGCAATAAGAGGATTCCTTTGTGGCCTTTGTGGGTGGGGAAGGCAGAGGTAGAGAAGAATTTGGAGAAGATTGCAGACTTGGTACGCACACATGGGCCGGAGGTTGTCTGCTTGCAAGAAGTAGACCAAGGTTCGGTACTGAGCGGCAGTTTTGACCAGTTTGAGTTTTTAAAGCAAAAGACTGGTTACCCGTATGGCTACTTTGCCCCAAGCTGCAGGGTTATGCTCTTCGATACAAATATTTTCGTATCCGGCCAAGCGATACTATCAAAATATCCTCTGAGTAACTGCGCGGCGTACAAATTCCCGATTACATTCCCGACAGACCGCATGGGGTTTGTTGTGGCAGATGTACAACTGCCCGGCTGGGTACTGACGGTTGCATCGGTGCACTTAACTTACTTGGATTGGCAGCGTCGTGATGTTCGCGGACATCAAATGGAATTGGTGGAGCGTGTGGTTGTCGAGAGGAGAGGCAAAGCAGTAATCGCCGGAGATTTTAATTGCGACCTTGGCAAAGGCAAGCCAACCTATCCATCGTGGGGCCCCGATGAGTCTATAGACTGGGTGCTTGGCAGAGGTGTTGCGGTAGAGTCCTGCAAAGTTCTGCCCGACCAAGTGTCTGACCACTTAGCAGTTTTTGCTGCACTATCATTATGAAGAATTACTGGCTCCTAAAGTCCGAGCCCGACGCATACTCCATCGACCAGCTTAAAAAGGATAAGCGCGAGCCTTGGAGCGGGGTACGGAACTACCAGGCTCGGAACTTTATGATGCAGATGCATGCGGGGGACGAGTGCGTCTTTTATCACACCGGCGACGAGCGGCAGGCCGTGGGGTTGGCCAAAGTAGTAGGCAAGCCGTACCCCGACCCGACGCAGTTTGATGCCAAGGGCCACTACTTTGACCCAAAGGCTACTAAAGAAAACCCACGCTGGTGGCTTGTCGACGTCGCGTTTGTCAAAAAGTTTAAGCGGCCTGTCACGTTGACGCAGGTCAAACACGACCCTGTTTTGCGCAATATGATGCTGGCACACGCTGGGCGCCTGTCAGTACAGCCCGTCGAGAAAAAACATTTTGACTACCTGGTAAAGCTGGCTTCCTGACTTCTTCAGAAATATCGGGTATGCTCGATACATGATTGACCATTCATCTGTAGCGGTAAGCGATTATCAAAAGAGCAAAGAGCTTTATACAAAGCTGCTGGCACCCTTGGGCTATACGCTCAAGATGGACTTAGCAGACTATCACGCAGCAGGCTTTGTCTCGCGGGGGCTAGACCGCAGCGATTTTTGGATAGGGCAAAACGAGGGGCAAAAAGCAGGTGGTGTGCACGTGGCTTTTACCGCTCAAAATAAAGAAGAGATAGCTGCTTTCCACCAGGCCGGGTTAGACGCGGGCGGCAAGGACAACGGCGCGCCCGGGTATCGCAAGGACTACAGCCCCGGCTACTATGCCGCGTTTATTAAAGACTTTGACGACAACAACATAGAGGCTGTTTGGCGCGACCCAAACCCGCCCGCGGCGTAAGCGCCAGCAACAAGGCCCAAGTGCTATACTCGGCACTTATGCGACGCTTTATTACAGTCTTGCCGTTTCTTGCCGTATTTTCGGCATTTTTGTACGTGGCCAACTTGGTCGTGTACGAGGCTCTTGCTGTGATGTTTGGCATTACGAGCGCAGGCGCGCTTGTGGCGTTGGGCGTAGGGCTTGGTGTATTGTCGGCAAGTCTTATTGGCTCGACTATACTTGGCTCGTACTTTTATAACTTCTTTACCCGTTGGTACTATCGCGCCGCGGCCATGTGGATCGGATTTTTTGTCTATTTATTTTTTGCCTCGGTCATATACGGGCTTGTTGTTATGGCTACGGGCCAGCTTGTAGCGTGGGTAGGTTTGGTGCTTTTGGGCGCCGCTGTGCTCTTGAGCCTGTACGGGTTTTTTAATGCGCGGCGCATTGTGGTAAAAGAGGTTAAGGTTGCGTTGCCCAACTTGCCTTCGGCCTGGCGGGGCAGGCGAGCGGTATTTATAAGCGACCTGCATTTAGGCCAGCTCCACGGCCCTAAGTTTGCACAGCGTGTGGTTGCGGCGGTTAATGCGCTGCCGCACGATATTATATTTATCGGCGGCGACCTGTACGACGGCACCGGCGCACCCGACCTAAGCGAGCTTGCTGCGCCGCTTAAACAATTTAAGGCGGCGCTGGGCACCTACTTTATTACCGGCAACCACGAAGAGTTTGGCGACTCTGGCAAATTTATCGAGGCGGTGCGCAGTGCGGGGATTAAAAATCTTATTGACGAAATGACAGAGGTGGACGGCCTGCAAGTAATAGGTGTGGATTATCACAATGCGTCTAAACGCGATGAGTTTAAAAAGATACTGACAAGTCTGGGTATTGATAAAGACAGAGCGTCGATACTACTTAAACACGAGCCTAAAGACTTAGATGTGGCGCGCGACGCAGGCGTCTCGCTGCAGTTGTCGGGCCACACGCATCTGGGGCAGATGTGGCCCTTTGGACTTTTGGCGCAGCTTATTTATAAAGGTTTTGCATACGGGCTTAAGCCTTTGGGTAGCTTGCAGGTGTATACCAGTAGCGGGGTGGGCACGTGGGGTCCGCCTATGCGTGTAGGCACCCAAAGCGAGGTGGTAATTTTTACTTTTGTATAACTACTGAGTTAACTACGTAGTTTGGTATAGTTTTGCGATGCACCGGTTTGACGTTACTCCTAAAGAGGCTGTTGCTTTGCAAAAAGAGCTGCGCTCGCAGGTTAAGCTTGTACCGCTTGAGGCCGCGCCGAAGTTAATCGGTGGATGCGATGTCAGCATGGACCGGTTTGCCAAAGAGGGCTTTGCGGGATTTGTAACGCTGAGCTACCCCGGGCTGCGCGTGGTTGACCATGCGGTTGTTAAAAATGCTATCCCGTTTCCATACATCCCAGGGCTGCTGTCGTTTCGCGAGATACCGATGCTCGCTCGGGCATGGGAGAAGTTAAAGACTAAGCCCGATGTCATTGTTGTTGACGGCGTTGGCCAGGCGCACCCGCGGCGCATGGGTATTGCGACGCATTTGGGGTTGGTGCTTGGCGTACCGACTATAGGCTGTGCCAAAAGTATTTTGACCGGCGTGCATGGCGAGCTGGGTGATGAGCCCGGCTCGGTTGCGTATTTGTACGACAAATTTAATAAGACCGAGGTTATAGGCGCAGCCTTGCGCACCAAGCGGGGAGTCAAGCCGGTGTATGTATCGGCGGGCCACCTGATAACGCTTAAAAAATCTTTAGAGCTTGTAAAAAACTGCGTCATAAAACACCGTTTGCCCGAGCCGACACGCCAGGCGCACTTGGTTGTAAACGAGTATCGCGTGCGCGGCTAAGATTGTGCTAAGGCAATGCAATGCACGCGCCGGGCACCCAGCGCTTTGAGCGCGCGAGTTGCCTCGGCAAGTGTGGCGCCTGTGGTCGTGACATCGTCGACAACAACGCATACGCGGCCCCGGACTTTGTGCGCGTCGCGGCCGCCCTCCATCGAGCCTTTGACGTTGCGCAGGCGCAGCGAGCGCTCGAGCCCCTGCTGGTGCGGAGTGTTGGTCGTGCGTTTGAGCGCATCTGGCACATATAAAACCACATCAAAAAAGTCCTCGGGCCGTCCCTCTTCGGAGACATCCGCCCGACTGTTCTTGCTAGCATTTTTGCTCAACGCCTCAAGCGCTGCCTCGCACAACAGCTCGGTCTGGTTGTGCCCGCGCTCACTAAGTCGGCTGTAGTGCATGGGCACGGGCAGAAGCAGCGGCTGGCCCAGCTCCTCTGCGGCTATGGCCAGCAAGTCTTCGGCCACAAGCTCGCCTGCCAAAGAGGCCGCGTGTTTGTTGCCGTAGTACTTAAGCTCCCACACCAGGGCCTCTACTTCGTCGGCATGATAGGGGAGCGAGTCGCCGACCTTAAGTTGTTGGAGGTCTGCCAAGGTCAGGTCTGCCACCAGGGCCTCGGTTTTGCGCGGTGGGAGGATAAGGTCAAAGAGTGAAGAGAGAAAATTACGCGACATATTGTATTATATAATAGAGTCATGGAGTTCTCTCTGTCGTCTATCTCCTCGCTGTTTTCCAAGCCGACCCAAAGCGTGATTGGGCTCGACATTGGTACCTCGAGCATAAAACTGGTGCAGCTGCGACGCGAGCGCGGCCGCGTCGTACTAGAGACTTATGGCGCCATAGCGCTTGGCCCGTATGCCGGGGTCGAAATCGGCCGCGCCACAAGCTTGCCCGCCGAAAAGATCGGCGAGGCGCTTAAAGATGTTATCCGCGAGGCCAATGTAACCACGAGCGACGCCGCGATATCTATACCGTACGCCTCGAGCCTTATATCGCTGGTTAAGCTCCCGGCCTCGGTCGAGACCCAGCTGGCCTCGGTCATGCCTATTGAGGCGCGCAAGTACATACCCGTGCCGATAAACGAGGTGCTATTGGACTGGTTTGTGGTGACGGGCGGCAAACAAGTCGGGGCTGACGGCAAGATAGAGGTGCTGTTGGTTGCGATACACAACGACACCATCACCAAGTTCCGCTCGATGGCGGCCGATGCAAAGCTGGCGGTGTCATTTTTTGAAATCGAGGTATTTTCGGCGGTGCGCGCCGCTCTTGACCACGGGCTAGCCCCTGTTGCTGTGGTGGACATGGGCGCCGCTACGACCAAGTTTTATATTGTCGAGCGCGGGCTTATACGCGAAAGCCATATCATTAACCACGGCGCGCAAGACATGACGCTGGCGGCCTCGCGGGCGCTGGGGATTACGGTGGCGCAAGCCGAGGAGCGCAAACGCAAGTTTGGCATTGTTGCGATGCCCGAAAATAACATCAAGCAGTCGCTTGAGTTGTCTTTGACGCCGCTGGTGGCCGAGATAGCGCGCACCGCGCAAACGTGGGAGCAGTCGCACAACCAAAGTTTGGGTGCGCTTGTCTTAACCGGGGGCGGAGCCACACTTAAGGGCTTAAAGGAGTTTATGCAGGGCAAGATACAAAACGAGTTGCGCTTGTCCGACCCGTTTGGCAAAACGCAGGCGCCCGCCTTTTTGGAGGCCATATTAAAAGAAGCCGGCCCCGAGTTTAGTGTTGCTGTGGGCTTGGCGTTGCGAAGATTGCAGGAGTTAGGATAAGGCGAGTTTATTTAGAGCCTCGCTCTCGAGATACATTTTTTGCATGGACTCCTCGAGAGTCATCCCCAGGCGTTTGTAAAAATTTTGTGCGCCTTCGTTCCAGTCGAAAACCTCGAGCTCTATCCATGAGCACTCGCGCGCTAGCGCAATACGGGCCAGTTGTTTAAACAACGCCTCGCCTATACCTTGGCCGCGGTACGCCTCATCGACAAACACGTCTTGCGCATGCAAAACCCAGCGCGTTGTGTTGGTGTTGTAGCCGAAGTAATACAAGGTAGACCCGACAGGCTTTGCGTCTATTTCGGCGATAAGGCCGTACAGGCGTGGGTTGGCGGTCGTGTCCAGG
>DASYIO010000048.1:0-12159 GCA_035997465.1 Minisyncoccota bacterium
GCGGCGGTCATAGACAATCGCATCTTCCCCGTATACACCGGCTCGGCTCTTAAGAACCGTGGCGTGCAGCTTGTGCTCGATGCTGTTGTCGACTATTTGCCCGCACCTACCGACATGCCGCCCATTACCGGGATTGACCCCAAGACCGGTGAGCCTATACAGCGCCGCGCCGCAGACGACGAGCCCTTTACCGCGCTTGCCTTTAAGCTGCAGGCCGACCCGTTTGTGGGCCAGCTGACCTTTTTCCGCGTGTACTCGGGCACCGTTGAGTCGGGCTCGTATCTTTATAACTCCACCACCGGGCAAAAAGAGCGCCTCGGCCGCATCGTGCGCTTGCAAGCCAACGAGCGCGAGGAAGTTAAAAAAGTTTTTGCTGGCGAGATTGCCGCAGCTGTAGGCCTTAAGGACACGCGCACTAGCCACACGCTGTGCGACGAGGCAAACCCTATTATCCTCGAGCAGATCAAATTCCCCGAGCCGGTTATATCGCTTCGCATCGAGCCTAAGACCAAGGCCGACCAAGAAAAAATGGGTATGGCGATGAAGAAGCTGTCGGACGAAGACCCAACCTTTAAAGTAACGTCTGATGCCGAGACTAACGAGACTCTTATATCAGGCATGGGCGAGCTACACCTCGAGATTTTGGTTGACCGCATGAAGCGCGAGTTTGGCGTCGAGGCCAATGTGGGCAAACCGCAAGTGGCTTACCGCGAGACCATACAGCAAATGGCCGAGGCCGAGGGCAAATATATTAAGCAGACAGGAGGCAAGGGCCAGTACGGCCATGTGCGCTTGCGCATCAAGCCTCTTGAGCCCGTTAACGAGGACAAAAAAATATCTAAGAACGTTACGCGCGAGGACCACTTTGAGTTTATCAACAACATCAAAGGAGGTGTGGTGCCCAACGAGTTTATCGGCCCTGTGGAGGACGGCGTACGCGAGGCCATGGAGCGCGGCTTTGTTGCCGGCTTTAAGATGGTCGACATCTCGGTTGAGCTGTACGACGGCAGCTACCACGATGTGGACTCATCCGAAATCGCGTTTAAAATCGCCGCATCGATGGGCTTTCAAGAGGCTGCACGCCAAGCCAAAGCAGTCCTCCTCGAGCCTATTATGAAAGTCGAGGTGGTCGTGCCCGAAAAGTTCATGGGTGACATAACAGGATCATTGAACTCTAAACGCGGACAAATCGAGGGTATGGAGGAAAGGGGACTTGCCCGCGCTGTTAAAGCCAAGGTGCCTCTGTCTGAGATGTTCGGCTACACGACCGCCCTGCGCTCGATGACCGAGGGCCGCGCGAGCTTTACGATGGAGTTTGACCACTACGAGGTCGTGCCGCCCAACGTCGCCGCGACTATCATTGCCTCGAGAAAATAGACCCAAGGGCCTCAACCTGTTTTCCTGCGACTTAACCTTTGTTACTACGCTCCGGAAAATAGGTTGAGGTCCTTTTGTAATATGGTTGCGCTTTGAGCGTCTTGTGTTACTGTAGGCGCGTACTTATTAAGCGCCCATTTAACCTTTTACTATGCAAAACCGCGTAAAAACCCTTATTTTTGGCCTCGTTGCAGCAGCGGGCCTCTTTGCAGCTGTGCCTGCTATAGCCCAGACCTACAACCCGGGCTACTCTACAAACTCCTCGTACCCGTACACCTACACCCAGCCGGTGTATAACTATTGCCCGACTATTACGTACAACCTGGTGCGCGGCTCGTCCGATTACAACACCCAAGGTCAGGTAAGCCAGCTGCAAAACTTTTTGCGCAATCGCTACAATGACCCGCGCGTAACCGGCGGCTACTACGGTTCGCTTACGGCAAGCTATGTGGCACGCTTCCAGCAAGAGATGGGCGTGTACCCGACAACCGGCGGGGTAGGGCCCATGACCCGCGTTGCTATACAGCGCGCCTGCGGCGGCTCGGTATATCCGACCCCCACCCCAGTACCGACCCCTGTATCCTCGAGCACCTTCCGCCTCGACCGCAACTTTAGCCTGGCGCCTGGCCAATCGGCGCAGCTGCAAAACGGCCAGCTCGACATGACCTTAAACCAGCTTGTATCGCCCTACTCGTACAGCTATTACCGCGCCGATCCTACCTCGGTAAGCATCACGCTGGGCCTGCGCTGCAACTCGGGCACTTACTGCTTTTACTACCCGTCTCAGACCTACACCCTAGAGGAGGGTGATGATGTCGACTTTCAGGGGTATAACGTCGAGCTTGTCTCGCTTACATCGAGCAAGGCCACCTTCCGCGTTACCGACAACGGCAACAGCGACAACAATAACGACGCGTCCATCGACGTGACCCGCCCCACCAGTAGCAACGATGTTGACCAGGGTGATACTCAAAAAATTACATGGAACTCGAGCGACGAGCCCAGCAACTCCTCGGTCATACTCGAGCTCTACACCAGCAATAGCCGCCTTGTGGGCACTATTGCCGTCTCGAGCGACACCGACGGCAGCTACAGCTGGCATGTCCCCGAGCGCAACATCTACTGCACGATGCAGTACCCCAACGGCCTGTGCGGCTATGACCTGGACGGCAGCTACTACGTAAAGGCCTCGTTGGTACGCGGCAACGGCTTTGACGGTGGCACGGTGCTCGACAGTGACACCAGCGGAACGTTTGATATAAACCGCTAAGTTATCCCCACAGACATATTGCAGGGTAGGCAATAGGGCCTATACTGACGAGTAATCAGGGCACACGCGTTATGCGTGGGCCTCTCTCGTTTTGGGTGCCGCTCTCTGGGTAACTTATTAAAAAATTTATTATCACGCTGCTTTTATGACCTCAGTCCTCACTACCGCGTCGTTTAAAAATATTGCCGCCGGCGTGGCCGGTCTTTTGCTCGCTTTGTGCTGTCTTTTTGCCGCGGCACCCCAGGCCCACGCCGCAAGTCTTAGTGAGACTCAGATCCAGGCGGTTCTCAATCTTTTGACCGCGTTTGATGTCGACTCAGCAACCATCTCGAATGTCGATACGGTATTGCACGGCGGCAGTACTGACGGCGACACGGGATGCGGCGCTAAGACAGAGTGCTCGTATCCTACAGCGTCGATAGATTATCAATCGCTTTTTGCCAATACGGGCGAGAAGAGTGCCACCCTCGCCACAATTAGTGGATACGCCTCGGGCGTGGACCACGTTGAGGTCGTCATGAAGGGGGAAAGTGGTCTTGTTTCGCAAGTCGTTAACGGTCGCTGGTCGGTAGACTTCCACTCTATATTCCCGGGTACTTATGATGTCGAGGTCTTGGACGGCAATAACATAAACAACATACTTGCCCGCGGCACCCTTAACGTCGTCTCTGGCGACGATGCGACAGCAAGCAGTACTTCCACAAGGGCGGGTGCGACCATAACGACAAATCCGACATACTCTACAGACGGTACCTTTGTTTTGTCGGGCAGGGCTTGGGGTGCAAGCCAAATCGTCGTATCCATTACTCCCTTCAACTACAGCGGCCCGGCCGACTTGCAGACGCTCGTCAATAAAGAAAAGGGCGGCGGTACGCAAGGATTCCGCAGCCAGAACGTGTACATATCCAATGGCCGGTGGTCTGCGCAATTCGGCGACATCTTTGGCTACGGTACGTATACTGCGCGCGTATTCGACTACTCGGCGTGCAATAGCTCGTGCGGCTCCGTGACAACCTTCCCTCTGCTTGCGACCGGTACCGTAATTATTGCAGCCTCCTCTTCTTCCGCGCCAACCTGCCAGGTCACTAGCTCATCGAGCAGCGTAATATCGGGCAATAATTACACGGTCAGTTGGAGCAGCCAAAACGCCACATACGCGACCGGATTTAAGACCCAAGATAAATTGCCCGCGAGCGGGAGCCAGGGGTTCTCGACCATTGGCTATCCGACTGGCGCGCATGTCGATACGCTAACTTTTTACGGCGCTGGCGGCACAGCAACCTGCAGTGCGTACATAAACGTTGTGGCACTTGCAACGACGCCAACCCCGACCCTGTCGGTGAGTCCGACATCCGGCCAGGCTCCTCTTGATACGACGCTCTACATGCAGAATCTCAACGCTTCGGGCAAAGAGCCCCAATGGTACTGGCTTAACTTTGGCGACGGGTCGGAGTCCTACTTTACAAAGGCGGTAGGGAGGGATGCCATACAACATACCTATGCGGCTGCCGGCACGTACTCGGCCAAGCTGTCGGTGTGCTCGCTCCATACGTCTGAAAAAGATTGCGACGGGTGGACAGGTGTAACCTCTGTATCTGTGAGCGTTGCATCGGCACATTCTGCTTGGGGGACACAGTCCAACAACAGCACCGACTCTTCTGTGGCGGTCGCGCCCGCGTGCCCGCCTGTGCCGCAAAACGGCACGAGTGTCTCTATACAAGACGACAAAGGCACCTGCACGGTAAGCACCTCGACCGGGGCCGGATACTTAACGGCTGCGGCGGCTGACTCCGCCTCGGTCAATGCCCCCGACATAGCGGGCTTTATGGGCAAGGCCGCCATGGCGCCTTGGCACGCGGCGGTCGATTCGTTGTCGACTATCTTTTACGCAGCGGGCATCTACTAAACAAAAGCTTGCCCGCATTGGCGGGTTGCAAAAATAAAGCCTGCCCTGTATAGTTTGCGGTAACGCACTAGGGCGGGTTTTTCTTTTGTCTCTTAGGCGCGCGGGCACCATTACGTAGTTATTAGCATTAGTTATATTTAGTTATGGCAACATTCGAAAGGGCTAAGCCGCACATGAACGTCGGCACCATCGGTCACGTCGACCACGGCAAGACCACGCTCACTGCCTCGATACTCCACACGCTCGACATGGCCAAGGCACAAGGCTACAGCGCGCGCGTTGAGGCCGTCGACGGTATCGACAACGCTCCGGAGGAAAAGGCTCGCGGTATTACTATCGCGCTGCACCACTCCGAGTACGAGACTCCTAAGCGCCACTACGCGCACATCGACGCGCCGGGCCACGCCGACTACATTAAGAACATGATCACCGGTGCCGCCCAGATGGACGGCGCGGTACTCGTGGTTGCGGCAACTGACGGCCTTATGCCCCAGACCCGCGAGCACGTACTTTTGGCCCGCCAGGTTGGTGTGCCGAAACTCATCGTCTTCCTTAACAAGACGGACATGGTAGACGACAAGGACCTTATTGACCTCGTCGAGGAGGAGGTACGCGACTTGCTCAAAAAGCAGGGATACGAAGACGCGCCTATCGTGCGCGGCTCGGGTCTTAAGGCTTTGGAGTCCAATGACCTTACCAACGAGTGGTCGCAGAAAGTACTCGAGCTGGTTAACACCATGGACAGCTACTTTCCGGACCCTGTACGCGAGCTCGACAAGCCGTTCCTTATGCCGGTTGAAGATATCTTCTCTATTGAAGGTCGCGGCACCGTCGTTACCGGACGCATCGAGCGCGGTATCCTTAAGGTAGGCGAGGAAATCGAGATAGTCGGTTTGCAGCCCACCACCAAGACGACCGTTACGGGCATCGAGATGTTTAACAAGTCTCTTGACCAGGGCCAGGCAGGCGACAACGCAGGCATCCTCTTGCGCGGTACCGCCAAGGAGGACATCCACCGCGGCCAGGTGCTTGCTAAGCCGGGCTCTGTAACACCTCACACCGAGTTTGAGGCCGAGGTATACATCTTGACCAAGGACGAGGGCGGACGCCACACGCCGTTCTTTACCGGCTACAAGCCGCAGTTTTATGTCCGCACCACGGACGTGACAGGCGAGGTAACCCTGCCTGCAGGAACGGAGATGGTCATGCCGGGCGACACCATTACCTTTAAGGTCCAACTCGTTGCACCAGTGGCACTCGAGGACAAGACCCGCTTTGCGGTCCGCGAGGGCGGCAAGACGGTAGGCGCCGGTGTTGTTACGAAGATCATTGCGTAACTCTAAGAAACTTAAAAAGAAAAACCCGGATTTACTCCGGGTTTTTCTTATGCTACTATCTGCCTGTTCGTCATTATCTGTAAGCGTAAGCTAATCGGGTATAGGTTACTCCGAGCGAAGTCGAGGAGAGAACTACGCCCAAACCATTATGGCTACCGAAGAAAAAGAGAAGAAAGCAAAAGCGCCGGCAAAGCCCCGCGCCAAGAAAGTCGAAGCCGCAGCACAGAAGTTGCGCATCAAGGTCCGCGCATACGAGCACAAAGTACTCGACGCGTCTGTTAAGCAGATACTCGATACCGCATTGCGCTACGACGCTAAAGTAGCGGGCCCTATACCGCTGCCGACCGAAATTAAGAAGTACACCGTTAACCGCTCGCCGTTTGTGTATAAAGACGCACGCGAGCAGTTTGAGATGCGCATCCACAAGCGCGTTATAGACATCCTCGAGCCGTCTCCGAAGGTCATCGAGGCCCTCACTAACCTCTCTCTCCCGTCCGGCGTCACCATCGACGTCAAGATGGTCTAGTGAACTTCCCGCCGCAAGGCGGGATTTTCGATTACAATATGGGGGTCCAGGTTGAGTCGAGAGGGCCACAAGCTCAGACCCTTGGAAACGGGCTGGCTGCTACGAATTGCCAGTCGACAAGGCAGCGTCAAACCCGCGCTGCCTTTTCGTTTGCACAAAATTAATACCTCGTGTATAGTCCATGCAACGTTAGAAATATCACTAAGAAGTGATATGTCCTGCGCTCCGGTCGGAGAGTAAGCGAGCTTACTTTCCTCCCTACGCTGGAACATAGCGTTGATCCACGTCCCAGGGGCTCCGGCCCAGGCAGTAGGGGACCAATAGACAACAATGAAATTCATCCTCGGCACTAAAGGCCGTATGACAACTATATTTACGCAAGAGGGCCGCGCATATGCTGCGACCGTCATTAACGCTGCGCCAAACGTCGTAACCCAGGTTAAGACCCAAGACTCAGACGGCTATGATGCCGTGCAGTTGGGCGCCGTCGAGGTCAAAGAGGGCCGCGCCAACAAAGCACAGGTTGGCCACGCCAAAGGCAAGTCTTTGCGCCACTTCCGCGAGCTTCGCCCGCGCCCTGCAACACGCGGCGGCAAAGTCGAAACTAATTTCCCCGAGGTTGGCTCGTCTGTCGACGTGTCGGCCTTTGCCGTCGGCGACAAGGTTGTTGTCTCGGCAATTTCTAAAGGCAAGGGCTTTCAGGGCGTTATTAAGCGCCACGGGTTCCACGGAGGCCCGCGCTCGCACGGCCAGAAGCACAGCGAGCGCTCGCCGGGCTCGATTGGCGGAGGCGGCGGTCGCGCCGGAGGCCGCGTTGCCAAGGGCATGCGCATGGCCGGCCGTATGGGCTCGGACCGCGTAACCGTGCGCAACTTGGCGATATTGCAGGTACTCCCCGAAACTGGCGAGCTTGTTATTGCAGGGGCTGTGCCGGGCCGCGTAGGCACCCTTGTCGAGATCCGCGGTCTTTCTTCTCACTCGTAAACTCGTACACTTTGAATACCAATATGGAAACTAAGATTTACAACATAGAGGGCAAAGAGGCAGGCAAAGTAACCTTGCCCGAGAACATTTTTGGCCTGCCCTGGAACGCCGACCTGGTCCACCAGGTTGTAACAGCGATGCAGGCCAACGCCCGCACATCGACCGCAAACACCAAGGGCCGCGGCGAGGTACGCGGCGGCGGTCGCAAGCCTTGGCAGCAAAAGGGTACTGGCCGCGCTCGCCACGGCTCAAGCAGATCGCCTATATGGAAAGGCGGTGGCGTTACCCATGGCCCGACATCTAACAAGAACTACGCTCTTAAGGTAAACCGCTCGATGCGCCAAAAAGCTCTGCTTGTTACGTTGTCTAAAAAGTACAAAGACGGCGAGGTTATCTTTGTCGATGCCATCACCATGAATGCGCCTAAGACCGCCGTGGCCAAGGCCATGCTCGCGGCTCTTAGCAAAAGCTTTTCGGGCCTGTCTAAATCCAAAAATGCGGCGTTTGTGGCTTTGCCCGATCGCAATGCTCACGCGCTTAAATCGTTTGCCAACCTGGGCCACGTTGACGCGGGCTCTATTGCCGACCTTAACCCTGTCTCGGTGCTGGGGGCAAAATACCTGGTTATAGCCGACCCCAAGGCGGCCCTCGAGACGTTGTCTAAAAAACTTTCGGCTAAAGCTGCAAAATAATATGAAAAAGCCCGCATCCCACATATTGCAAAGCCCGCGCATAACTGAGAAGGCCTCGTACATGGCACAGGACGGTGTGTACGTGTTTAATATCTCCAAGGATGCCAACAAGTCGCAGATCGTTGATGCTATCCGCGAGCTGTTTAAAGTAACGCCGCGCAAGGTGACCGTTGTAACCGTGCCGCGCAAAGCTGTGCGCACTCGCAACACCACCCGCACCGGCTACACCCGTGGCGGCAAAAAGGCCTATGTTTACCTTAAGAAAGGCGACACTATAGAAATCGTATAACCAATAATACGAGTTTACGAGTGAAAAAAAGATATGAAATCCTATAAACCCTATACCAAGTCGCGCCGCCACATGACCACAGTTACCTTTAAGGGTAAGGTCACGACCAACGAGCCTCACAAGGCGCTTACGCGCGGTGGCAAGCGCGACGTAGGCCGCGACAACGCAGGCCGCATTGCTATGCGCCACAAAGGCGGCGGCCATAAGCGCTTGTATCGCGACATCGACTTTGGCTACACCAAGCACATCCCGGCCAAGGTAGAGACCGTCGAGTATGATCCTAACCGCTCGGGCTTTATAGGACTCCTTTTGTACCGCGACGGCGAGCGCCGCTACGTGCTGTTGCCTAAGTCGGTAACCGTGGGCCAAACTATCGAGACCGGCGAGACTGTTGTAGTACAGCCCGGTAACCGCATGCCGCTTAAAAACATCCCCGTTGGCACCTTTGTATACAATGTCGAGCTTAAGCCGGGCAACGGCGGCAAGCTTGGCCGCGCTGCGGGCACCTACATCGAGGTTATTGCGCGCGACCAGGGCTATGCCGACCTTAAGATGCCGTCCTCGGAGGTACGCAAAGTACAGGAGTCTTGCTGGGCCACTGTCGGCGAGGTGAGCAACGACGAGCATCATTTGCGCACCATCGGCAAAGCTGGCCGCTCGCGCTGGCTTGGTATCCGCCCGACAGTGCGCGGTACTGCCATGAACCCGGTTGACCACCCTCACGGCGGAGGTGAAGGCCGCCAGGGCAGGGGCCTTAAGCGCGCCAAGAGCTTGTGGGGCAAACCTACAGGTAAGGGCCAAAAGACTCGCAAGCCCAAGAAGTACTCAAACTACCTTATTGTGTCTCGCCGCAAAGTCGGCAAGCGCACCCGCGGAAACAAATAAATTCAAACAAAACCACCCCTCAGGGGTGGTTTTGAGTAATGCTTGCGCAAGAGAGGGCCATCCTGTAGAGTGTTTCTACACCCATGTCGCAAGGCTCGGCCGCTCTCTGGCTGTTGCGGACAGGGGCTTTAATTTTGGAATATGGCACGCTCGCTTAAAAAAGGACCCTACGTCGATGAAAAGCTCCTCAAGAAAATTGAGGGCAAAAAGCCTCAGACCACTGAGACCATTAAGACGTGGGCACGCCGCAGCCAGATAGCACCGGAGATGGTGGGCTTTAAGTTTGGCGTATACAACGGCCGCATGCACATCGATGTTTTGGTGAGCGAGGACATGGTCGGGCACCGCCTGGGCGAGTTCTCTCCCACGAAAAAGTTCGTCCGCCACGGAGGCAAGATGCAAAAAGAGATGGAGACCAAGGCCAAGGAGGCCGAGATCGCATCTGCGCAGGCCTCTAAGGCCGCAACCGACGCCGCAGGCGCCGCTGCAAAAAAGAAATAATCCTGCATATCACTCGTAAACTCGTATGGAAACCGCAACTGCAAAACTATCTAACTACCGCCAGGCGCCCCGCAAAGTGCGCTTGGTGGCCGACCTCATTCGCGGCAAGTCCGCGCAGCACGCCATTAACCTTTTGTCTGTTTTGCCCAAGCGCGCCGGCGAGCCGATGATGAAGCTTGTCCAGTCCGCGGTTGCCAACGCCACCAAAGGCGGATTGTCGGCCGCAGACCTGTACGTGTCGACCATCGCCGTTAACGGTGGTATCGTCTTTAAACGCTCGATGCCTCGTGCCCGCGGCCGTGCAGCACAAATCCTTAAGCGCACCAGCCACATCACCATTGGGCTGTCCAAAAAAGCGCCTAAGAAAGAAAAGGCTCCTAAAGCAGGGGCCGCCAAATAATATATGTCTAAAGTAGTACATCCATTTGCACATCGACTCGGGATCCTTCGGGACTGGCGCCATCGCTGGTACGCTTCGGGCCCTGCCTACCAAGAAAACCTTAAGGCGGATATTTTGCTGCGCGAGTATTTGCTTAAGACCCTGCGCGGCATGTACATTGGCGGGCTCGAAATTGAGCGAGGCAAGCAGTTGCGCGTTATCGTCAAAACCAGCCGCCCCGGTATTATCATCGGCCGCTCGGGCGAGGGCTCGACCAAGCTGCGCAACCAGATAGCCGCATTTTTGAAATCTAAAAAGCTCCCTGTGCCCGAGATTAAGCTCGACATCGAGGAGATACGCTCGCCCGAGTCGTCGGCCGCTATTGTGGCTTACATGGTCGCCGAGGGGCTAGAAAAGCGTATGCCGTTTAGGCGCGTGCTTAAGCAGACGATAGAGAAGGTGGGCGCCAACCGCGATGTTAAGGGTGTGCGCATCGTCATATCGGGCATGCTGGGTGCCGGCTCGATGTCGCGCACCGAGCAACTTAAAAAGGGGCGCATCCCGCTGCAGACCTTCCGCTCGGACATTGACTATGCCCGCGAGCGTGCCAACTTGCCGCTTGGTGTTATTGGCATCAAGGTTTGGATATACAAAGGCGACATCTTTGCTGCAAACGCCAAAAACAAATAAAAAAGATTGCTGCGAAAATTCTAAACTACCATGTTATTTCCTAAAAAAGTAAAATTCCGCAAATCGCACACGATGCGTGTTAACCCCAAAAAGGTTAAGGTCGCTACTCGTGGCATTACGGTCGCGTTTGGCAGCCACGGCCTTAAGGCTACGACCGCCGCGCGCGTAAAATCTAACCAAATAGAGTCGGCCCGCAAAGTTATTGCTCGCTCGCTGGGCAAGACCGGCCGCAGCTGGACGCGCATCTTCCCCGACAAGCCCTACACGCAGAAGCCGCCCGAGGTAAAGCTTGGCAAGGGCAAGGGCGACCCGGTGGGCTACGAGGTGCAAGTGTGGCCGGGCCGCGTCTTGTTTGAGGTAGACGGCGTTGCCGATACGGTTGCCATAGACGCGCTGATAAAGGCCGCCAAAAAGCTGCCGCTTAAGGCTAAAGTAGTCGCCCGCCACTAGTTCACTCGTAAATTCGTATAGATATGAAAAAACAAGACCTCACAAAACACTCCAAAGCAGAACTCTTAAAGCTTGCCGCAGATAAGCGCGAGGAGCTTAGGGTCTTGCGTTTTGGCGGCGCAGGGAGTAAAAATCGTAATGTAAAGCAGGCCAAAATGTTGCGCAAGGACGTTGCGCGCGCCCTGACCCAGGCTCATAAGGTCGCCTAACACTAATATGGAAACTCAACGCAAAGAATTTAAGGGGGTGGTAGTATCCGACAAAATGACGGAGTCTGCCGTCGTGGCTGTGTCGCGCTTTGTTAAGCACGCCAAGTACAAGAAATACATCAAAAAGACCTCCAAATTTACCGTGCACAATGCAGGCAACAAGGCTAAGGAAGGCGACAAGGTCACTATCCGCGCATGCCGCCCCATGAGCAAGACCAAGCATTTCGAGATAGTCGCGACCCTCTAATTATATGATCCAAGACCGCTCACTAGTCACAGTTGCAGACAACTCCGGCGCCAAAATCGGACGCATTTTCAAGATTCCTGGATCGAGCCGCAAGCGTTACGCGCAGATAGGCGAGCTTGTCATATTGTCGGTGCAGACCGCCGAGCCGCGCAAGACCGTTAAGAAAAAGGATGTGCTGACTGGTGTTGTGGTGCGCCAGCGCAAGCCGTTTCGCCGCAAAGACGGCAGCTATATCCGCTTTGACGACAATGCGGTCGTAATTTTGGAGACCGGCGGCAAAGACAAAAAAGAGCCTAAGGCCGGACGCATCTTTGGCCCCATACCGCGCGAGTTGCAGGAGCTTGGCTACCAGACCATCATTTCGCGCGCGCCTGAGGTCGTATAAATATACTTGTATGAAACTCCACGTTAAAAAAG
>DASYIO010000049.1:0-2249 GCA_035997465.1 Minisyncoccota bacterium
TCGAGCGCGCGCTTGAGATTTTGAAAGAAGAAAAGAAACGAAGAGGCTTCGCCAAGAAAAAGAAGGAGTAGAAATCAAATAGCGACGCCGGTTTTACCCGACGCCGCTCCAGCCCACATGCCTGATTGCTAGCCGCAGACACCGTACGTCCCGGGATTCCGTTTGCCATTCTGGTAAGTCATTACGAACTTCCAGTATGCACCTCCGGGAGTATTGATTTCCACGTGCACGTTGATGTCATTACCATCCTTCACGTGATGCGCGGATATTGTCATACGCGCACCGGAGACCTTGAGAAAAAGAAGAGCCTCTTTCTCAAAAGGAACCCGCTCCGCTTCTTTTCGCAATACAACCCGGTCGAACCAACTCAGGTCCGTGCTTTGGTTCAGGGCCAAAGCAGTAACCAGGGTGATGTCTTGCGCCGCCGCCTTTGCGTCCAAGCTCTGGTCTTTCGACTCAAGCTCCGTCGCAAGACGGGGTGCGAGATTGATGCTGATGTGCTTCACCGTGATTCTCCTTATCAAAGAGGGCTCACTGCGGCCCTACCAAAACCCCTATTGGCCTGGTATGTACAGTATACACCCAAACAAGGCCCTTGTCAAGGGGCTGTAAAAGGGCTATACTAAAGGCCTAATGCCCACGCTCAAGGACATCACCGACAAGATGAGCGCTCCTACTAAGGCCGACAAGGCTTTGGTCGAAAAGGCTTATAACTTTGCCGCCGAGGCTCACAAAGACCACAAGCGTTTTTCGGGCGAGCCGTATTTAAATCATCTTGTAGAAACAGCCAAAGGGTTAGCCGAGCTTGGCATGTCAGCCAAGACCGTTGCTGCCGGCTTGCTGCACGACTCGATAGAGGATGTCGGCACAACGCCCGAGACCTTAGACAAAGAGTTTAGCAAAGAGATACGGTTTTTGGTCGAGGGCGTTACCAAACTTGGTCGCTACAAATACCGCGGCGCCGAGAGGCATCGCGAGAGTCTGCGCAAGCTCTTGGTGGCAACCGGCCAAGACGCGCGCGTCCTTATCATCAAGTTGATGGACAGGCTCCACAACATGCGCACGCTCGAGCACGTGCCCGAGGCCAAACGCCAGCGCATCGCACTCGAAACGCTGGAGATTTATGCCGCTATTGCCCACCGCCTGGGCATGGGTGTCGTGCGCCGCGAGCTTGAGGACCGCGCGTTTGAGTACGCCTACCCCGAGGAGTTTGCTGCGGTCAAAAAGCTGATAGCCGAGCGCTCTAAAGAAACATTTGAGCGCCTGCAGACCATGGCGCGCACCTTGCGCAAAGAGCTGGCCAAAAACGGCATGACCAAATTCCACACCGACTACCGCGTTAAGGGGCTGTGGAGCCTGTCGCAAAAATTAAAGCGCAAACAGGGCGACATCGACAAGGTCTACGACATTGCGGCGCTGCGCGTGGTCGTTAAATCTATCGAGGACTGCTATCGCGTCTTGGGGCTTGTGCATAACTTGTGGCAACCGCTACCCAATAAAATTAAGGACTATATCGCCTTTCCTAAGCCCAACGGCTATCAGGGGCTGCACACGACCGTGTTTGCCGGCGACGGCGGGATAGTCGAGCTGCAAATACGCACCGAAGACATGCACAAAGACGCGCAGTACGGCATTGCCGCGCACGTCGCGTACAAAGAGGGCGGCAAAGACTCTACAAGCTTTGACTGGATAAAGAGCCTCTTGCCATCGTTTAGAAAAGAAAAAGAAAAGAAAGAGGCCGAGGCCCTGCTGGCCGACGGCACGCCAAGGCCCACACAAAGCCGCTATGGCGGCCCCGCGGCCCCCGAGTGGCTGGCCGAGCTAGGCGAGGAGGCCGAGGACCCGGACTTCGAAAGCGCGCTTAAAACCGACATCTTTACGCATCGCGTATTTATATTTACGCCCAAGGGCGACGTGGTCGACTTGCCTGTTAACTGCACGCCGCTTGATTTTGCCTACGCCATACACTCCGACATTGGCGACCATGTGTCTGCCGCCAAACTAAACGGCAAATTAGTGCCGCTCGACACCACATTGCACAACGGCGACATTGTCGAGATCCAAACCAAAAAGACCGCGCACCCCACTAAAAAATGGCTCGACTTTGCGCGCACAACTTTGGCCCGCCGCCACATCCGCATGGCGATAGAAAAGACCGAAAAGAAGGCCTAGTTGCAATTTTATAGGCATTGACTTTTTACCCTAACGGGTGTATAATAGCAGATGAAGTGAGGGATGCGGAGGATAGC
>DASYIO010000050.1:0-4021 GCA_035997465.1 Minisyncoccota bacterium
CCTCGGTAGTGCCGTCGTAGGCGGTGTGGGTCGGGTGCGAGGCTGACGCGACCCACATTGGGCCCGATGTGTCGTCGACCCAGGTAACGCTCTGGCCTTTTTGAATGGTCACAGTTTTAGGAGCAAAACCCGACGCGGTGAAGTGGATAGTGGTCGAGTTGGATACGTTGACTCCGGCGTCTGCGCTGACATCGGCCGTGGTAGTAGAGGTGTCTGTGGTCGTGTTTGCATCAGCAGCGGCTGCCCCGGTTGTAGCGGGAGTTACCGGTATTTGTGTGGAGTACCACCACCAGCCACCGCCCAAAATAATGATAAGTAAGATTATGACTACGGCCCATCCTGTATTGCTCATGGTGTAAGGGTTGGTTGATTAATGCTTAATAACTAAGCTTATCACACCACTCCCTGCCTGAAGAATACATGAGCCCCGTGAGATAGGCGAAGCCGCCATCTCATGGGGTGAGCCCCGGGCCTAGCGGCCCTCGGTCGTAAGGTAGGCCATGCAGCGCAGGCACTTGGTTTGTGCCGCGCGGGTTTTAAGATATTTGTTGCCGCACTCGCACACCAAAATAGGCGTCTTTTTTATCTTGACTATCCAGTGGCCGTCTTGCTGAAAGGTCTTGGTCGGCCCGCGGCCCATGCGCGTAGGCTCGGGCCTAAGCTTGGACTGGTGCTCGATTTTTTTAATTATTTTTTTGGTGTTCTTTTTCATACGTGTGATCAAGATTACCTGCCCTCGATGAACGTGAGCGCCTTGCCCTTTTTGCCCGCGCGTCCGGTGCGGCCTATGCGGTGGATGTAGTCCTCGTGCGTGTTAGGGAGGTCATAGTTTATGACGTGCGAAACGCCATTTATGTCCAGGCCGCGAGCGGCAACATCGGTGGCGCACAAAATTTGTACGTGGTCTTTTTTAAAATAATCGAGGGCGCGCACGCGCTGGCCCTGGCTTTTGTTGCCGTGGATAGACTCGGACTTAAAGCCGCGCACCACAAGTTGCTTGGAGAGCTTCTCGACCCCGTGCTTGGTGCGGCCGAAAATGAGCACCTTGTCAAAGCCCGGCTGCACAAGCAGGTCGTGGAGCACCTGAAGCTTGTCGGCACCCGGCGAAACGCGCACGATGTCTTGGTCTATTGTGCTGGAGGTGTCGCGGGTCTTAACGCTTATGCGTACCGGCTCGCGCAAAAACTCGCCGATGAGCCTCTCGATCTCGGTGGAAAGTGTAGCCGAGAAAAAGAGCGTGTGGCGAGGGGTCGGCAAGAGCGCCAAAATATTGCGCATGTCGTTTATAAAGCCCATGTCGAGCATGCGGTCGGCCTCGTCTAAGACCGCGGTCGTAAAGTCGCTAAGGTTAAGCGCCTTGCGCTCGAGCAAATCTTTAAGGCGCCCCGGCGTGCCAATGACAAACTGCGGGCGGCGCGAAAGCTCGCGGATCTGCGGGCCTATTGCGGCACCGCCCACGCACACGGTGGCGTACATGCCCAGGCCCTTAGAAAAGCCTTTAAACTCGTCGTGTATCTGCATCGCAAGCTCGCGGGTCGGCACCATAATAAGCACGCGGCCCTGCCCTGCCTGCAGGCGCTTGTTAACAAGAGGGATGAGGAACGCGGCGGTTTTGCCGGTGCCGGTGTTGGCAATGCCCACCACATCAAGCCCGCGCAACACATGCGGGATAGCGCGGTCTTGTATCGGGGTCGGGTCGATGTAGCCTTTGTCGGCGATGTTCTTTTTAACGCGCTCGTCGAGTATAAAGTCGGCAAAGCGGTGCTCGGGGACGAACTTTACTACCTCTTCGGTAATGACGGCCTTATTGATGAATTTAGAAATGTCGGAGAAGACCTGCTGCTTGTGGCCGCCGCGACCCCCGCCCCTGTTGCCGCCATATGACGGGCGCGAAGAAGACCCCGACCGGTTAAACGGGCGGCGAAATACGGGTTTGCCCCCTGCGGGACGCGACCCATGGAAGGACCTTTTAGGCCCCTTATTGAATCCTGAAGTAGGCATCAGTGGAAATAGTGTAGCAAATTAAGGCTTTTTTGTCAATGTAGACACCAGATGGACATGTATACCAAAGCATGGTACTATGTGCGTTAGATGCAGTGTCCGACCCCGGCCTGCCGAACGAGGAAACGCTCATGTTGCAGACATCGACTCCCGTCGCCGCCGAACCGACCAGCCCCTTGGTGACCCTTGCCACCAAGGAGATGATCGGCAAAGCGGTGCTCGGCCGACCGTCGATCGACAAGCGGCCGCGCCCGGGTGAGGATAAGCTGAGCATCTTTCCGCTCCTCTTCACCGGCTCGGCGGCCCAAGCGCCCGGCTCCAAGCACGTGTCCGGTTACATGCTGGGCCATGTGGTCAAGCTCAGCGGCAACCACTGGCGTATCGATCCGCTCGCTGACGAGCGCTCCCGCGACATGTGCAAGAAGGTGGCGGCCCAGATCGTCCGAGAGCACAAGCTCACGGTCGACGTCGCTCCTCGCAACGCGTCGGTCCTTCTCCACTAGCTGGAGACAACACAGACTAAAGACGCCCGCCGATGACCTCGGCGGGCGTTTTGTTTATTTAAGTATCGACCACATCGCCGGGTCTTCTGCCCCACCCAACGAGAAGACTGCTACACCGCGGATGCCGTACTCGCGCGCCTGATCTACTTTGTCTTTAATCGCCTGTGCGTCGCTCCAGGTTACGTAGTTAAACGTCTTGTTTGTGCCGACTTGGCTCCCTGCGTTTTGCACCGTGCCCTCAGTCGGATCTTGCTGGGTCTCTGTCGTCTCGCCGCCGGTAGGCTGGTCGGATATTTTAGACGGGTCATAAGTAAACCCAAGCTCGTTAGCACTTGTGCGATGCGGCGTTATGCCAAGCTGCGTAGCAAGGTCGGTGGCGTACTTGGGGTTAAACGCCCATTGCACCTGGTAGTCAAAGCCGCCGCCACTTTTGGGCGTTACGCTGTACTCGTAGCCGTAGGTAGGCACACCCAAGATTATTTTATTTTTAGCGATAGACTGCGCAGCCAGCTGTATAAGGTCGCCAGTCCAGCCCGGGTCGGCTACGGGGGCGTACGGCGCCGAGCGCGCGTTGTTAAGCCGATGGTTAACAACGCCCTGGTCGTAGGCCATTATCTCTACCCTGTCGCAGTACTTGTTCATGGCCGAGTAGTCGTTGGCATAATCCAACGCATCCGCAGGGATAGTCTCGTCCGGCAAGTAACGGTCGATAAGAGGCTGGCGCGACTCTATGGTGCAGTAGACAAACTTGTTGCCGATGCGCGCGTACAAACCTTTGAGGAAGGTCGAAAAGTAGTCGCGCGTTGCGGACTGCTTGGCCTCAAAGTCGATGTCGATGCCGTCAAACCCGTTGGCCGCGACAAGGTTGGCTATCTCGTCTTCGAGCGCGATGCGCTTGGTCGTGTTGGAAAGTATCGCCTGTATAGTCGGGCCGTCTCCCCACTCGACACTTGGTATTACGCGCACGCCTTTGGCCTTGGCTGCTTTTATAAGCGAGGCCCATGGCTCGATAGTAGCCTGAAAGTCGCCCGCAATCTGACCATTGCCGTTGACCTTGTAGCCAAACGGCATGATGGAATTAAGTTGGCTTAGGTGCGCGGTGGTGTCGGCTGCGGCAGCGTCGGCGCGCCAGTCGGGCACCCAGCCCGAAAACTCAAGAGGCCCGGTGTATTTGGCGGTAAGAGATTTGCCGGTTAAGACGCCCTGCTGGTTTGGGTCGACGCCCGCAACTACACCCGCCGGTGCCTGCGCAGTACTTGCGCCGACTGATGTGGATGTGTCGACAGTAGCTGCACCCGCGCCCGACAACGCGGCCTGCGTTTTAGGACCGGCGATGCCGTACGAAGAGCCCGAGCACACGATGCCCTGCGCGCATTGAAACTTTTTTACCGCGGCAAGTGTAGCTGGGCCAAAGTAACCTGTTGCCGACGCAGAAAGATACCCCTTGGCAATAAGTTGAGTCTGCAAAGCAGTAACGTCGCTGCCTGATAACCCCGCAGTAAGCGTGCGTGCGTCGG
>DASYIO010000051.1:0-5822 GCA_035997465.1 Minisyncoccota bacterium
GCCGCCAAGCACAAGGTGCCGTGGCTTGTTGTCGTTGGCCCCGACGAGCTTGTAAGCGGGCGGTTTACTTTGCGCAACTTAGAGTCGGGCCACGAGGAGCAGATGGCCGCAGAGCAACTAGCCGAATTTATATTGGGCCAAAACTAGCATGCGCCGCATTACTTTCGACATCGAGACCGAGGGCGATCTTAGAGGCGCAGGCGACTTTGCCAACCTCGAAATAACGGTCGTTGGCGTGTACGACTCGCAAACTAAGAAGCTCACCGGCTACTTTAAGCACGAGCTGGGGCAGCTGTGGCCCGTGCTTGAGCAAGCCGACATGCTTGTGGGTTACAACAGCGACCATTTTGACATCCCGATACTCAACAAATATTACGCAGGCGACCTGACCAAGTTTAAAAGTCTCGACCTGCTTAAAGAAATTAAAAACGTGCTGGGCCGCCGGCTTAAGCTCGACGGCGTTGCCGAGGCAACCTTGGGTAAAAAAAAGAGCGGCAACGGGCTGGAGGCCGTCGGCTGGTGGAAAGCAGGCGAGCACGAGCGAGTTAAGCAGTACTGCCTGGACGATGTAAAACTGACTGACGAACTATACCAATACGCGCTCAAACACAAAAAATTAAAATACAAAGACTTTGACAGCGTGCGCGATATAAAGTTGGACGTATCCAAGTGGGAAGAGCCAACCGACTCCCCCTCGATAACTCAAACCCTGCCGTTTTAAAAGACAAAGCCCCGCGTTCGCGAGCTCCTTTCAAAAAGGCGGGGCTCTGTCGAACGCGGGGCTACGGTCCTTGAACCGCGCGATATTTAAGCAGCCTCGTGCGGCGGGCTGCCCAACCTTCGGCTTCGAGATGGTCTCGCAGCCGCATGCGACGCACTGTCCGGACGATCGGACGGGGCCGCGTGCTCCAAACGATGTCGAAGGCCATGACGAGGACGTCGGCCACCAGCATCGCGAGGAACAGGTAGAAGAAGAGAGTCTCGATGACTCCGCCAGTGGCCTGGGCAGCTGTGCCCGTAACCAATGACGCGAACACGAGGACGAAGAAAAGGAACGAGTGCATTGCAGATTGCGCGGGCCCCATGGCCACCTCCCTGAGTTGCTTCAGTGCTTATTATACTCCTATATGAGCTAAATGTCAAGTAGTTTGCAGGGGAAGCCAAAAAGGCGGTAAAATATGGGTATATGAACAGAAACTACGCGCTGCCTATTACTATCGTCGTTGCAGGAGTACTTATTGCCGGGGCCGTGTTTTGGGCCGGACGCTCATCGACCACCACGCCTACCAACACCGACAACCCCCAAGACGTACGCACCTACGCACCGGGCCAAGACCACATTTTGGGCAACCCCGACGCCGCGGTCAAAGTCGTCGAGTATATGGACCTTGAGTGCCCGCACTGCAAGCTGTTTAACACCACGATGCACCAGGTCATGGACTACTACGGCACATCGGGCAAGGTGGCATGGGTGCAGCGCCCCTTCCCGCTCGGCTCCATCCACTCCAAAGCGCCTAAAGAGGCCGAGGCTGCCGAATGTGCGGCCGACCAGGGTGGCGACAAGGCATACTTTGCCTACACCGATGCGATATTCGACATTACACCAAGCGACAATGGTCTTGACCTAGCGCAGCTACCTATTATCGCTAAAAATATTGGGCTTAATGTCGACACGTTTAACTCGTGCCTTAGCTCGGGCAAGTTTACTAAAAAAGTTACCGACTCTTACAACGAGGCTATTAAAGCCGGCGGCCAGGGCACGCCCTACACGCTCATTATGGTAGGCACCGACTCGGTAGCATTGTCTGGTGCCCAGCCGTACAACAGCATGCGCGCAGCCATCGACGCCGTGCTCTCGAGCCTCCCGGGTGGCGCATCTGTCGGAGCGTCCGCCTCGACCACGACTCAGTAACTAAATATTGCTCCATAGAAAAACCCCGACCGCTAGGTCGGGGTTTTTCTATTCATCCGGTCTAAAGTGGGCGTCGGACTCTTCGGACTCAAGGTTTATGCGGTAGATATCAAACGAGTTTTCGCCCTCGAACATGTCAGACGGGTTGGGCAAAAACACTTTCATATTTGCTAGGGCGGTAGTGGCGTCGCGGATGAGGCGGTTAAAGACTATAAACTCGCGCCTAAACGGCCTAAAGTCGATAACGTGCCGGCGCATCTGCGGCGAGCCGTCGGCATTGCGTGATATCTTGCACTCTTGCACCACAAAGCGCCGCACCGGTTTGTTAAAGGTCTTTTTGACCGTGTAGTAATTAAATATCGCCTGTATGACAAACAGTGACTTGTCGGCCCCGTGCGGCGTAAAGGCTGCCACAAACTTGTGGTCGACAATATCTACCCCGCGCGGGTCGACTTTGCTTTGTACCACCAGGTCGGACACCGCCTTAATGGGCAGCAGCAGGCCCTCGACCTCGACAGTTGCCTTGGCCTCGACCGCCAGCACCTTGTAGCGCGGTGGCCGCAAAAGATAAAAGCCCACCGCCTGCAGGTACTCGCGCTCCATGCTTTCGCGCTTTTTCTTTATGCCTTTTTTAGTCGCCTTTTTGCCGAAGTTGATCTCGAAGTCGGGCACATCGCGCAAGTACTCGAGCCCAAGCGCCATCGCCCCGTCTTTGTCTATCCCACCGTAGTAGTGCTGCAAAGCCAGGTGAGCCGCCCGGCCCACGACACCCGAGGGCGAGGACGGCATGTCATACACCAGCTCGACATAGCGCTTATACCACGCCAAGGGGTTGCGCAAAAAGGCCATGAGGCTGCTGTGGCTCCAGTGCTTAATGGGTAGCTTCGGGGCTTTATTCGTGAGCTTTTTACCTGCCATTATGTGATTATATCACCTTGACTTTTACCCTAAGCGGTACTATAATGAGACTGTTCTGGATCGGGAGATCGATCATGTCGACGAGACTCGTCGTGGCCCTGGTAGTGGTTGCCTGTCTTTTGATAGCCGCAGCTGGGGCCTGGGGGAGCACCAAGCTATTCCCCACCAACGCCTTCCATGGGTCCGGGCAAGCATCGCGCTGACCCAATTCGTACAACAAAAGAATACTTAAGTAATTGTGCAAGCGCTCCTGATCCCGCCCTCGTTGGCGGGATCTCTGTTTATAAAATACGCAACCCCCGGGTAATATCCCCGGGGGCTTACTGCTTGGTTGCTTGTCAGGCGGAGCGGGGGCGCTTTTCGTAACTCTTCGCGCGGAGCCAGTCTCCAAGAAAAAGACGCTCATCGCCGAGTTCAATGATCCTGCGATCAATCTGCTCTCGGCTTTTGCGACGTTTCTCGGGAGAAAGTCTGTGCCTCCGAAGCTCCTTGCGGGACTTCTTCAGTCTTTCTATCGCCTGACCGCGCTTTTTTCGCGCTTGTGCCGCCTCTCCGATCGTAAGAGGCGGGTCGTTGGGACCGTAAACCCGGTCGGCTTCTTGGGCCATGCTGTCCTTCTCTTGGCTGCCTTGGTTGTGACAAGATACGGCGAAAAACACAGGAACTCTCGCCTATGTGTATACAACAAAACTAGTAGCTGCGCAAGCGTTTTGCTTTTTCGTGCCTATGAGGATTATCTTTCTAGTAAATAGTCGGAAATATAACCGGCGTATCTTTGTTTTTCCTCATCGGTAAAGTTTTTGTAGCAACCTAACAACCCCGTGCAAGTAGGCGTGCCACATTTACATATTCTATCCTCTTCAGGTAGTTCATCGCCGTACTCGTAGCCCATCATGCCATAATTTATCGTTACTTCTTCGCCTCGCCTTATGTCTTTCATTGCGACAAACGAGGTTCTGTTTTTGATACCAAGGTTCGGCTCACAAGAATGGCAAATATACTGGCAAAGATTGCCTTTAGGAATGCGCGGCTCGATAAACAGACTTCGGCCGATTGGTATGGCATAGTTAGTTACCATATTGACGACGGGACCAAATGCAACAAACACGATCTCGTCTTTTTTAAAGTCCCGCATAGCAAAGAGACTTTTGCCGTACCGGCCTGTTTCTTTTGTTTCTACATTATCCTCGATATCATAGAGACCCTCGGGCATATTAGGAAAAATCGAAAGTTTCTAGGTCGATCCTTTGGTAGTCGTAGAGTATTTTTGATTCCAAGTCATAATAGCAATTCTCAAATTTGTTTTTTGGGTTTGAAAGATCAAGAGGATTATCCTGATACAAATAGACCTCGCTCTTAAGAGGCTTGCCTGGGTAGCCTAAAAGCACCCACTGTTCAGTGCCTGACACAAACCGATTATTGAAATTAAGCTGCCCTTTGGACGCGAGATAGTAAGCAGTTATTTCCTCTAAAATAAACATCCTTTCTTTCTCTCCTAAACCGTGACCGGCGCGGGCACAATCTTCCTCTACATATTGTCTAAATAAAGGGTCAGAGGCATGGAGCCCTAATATCTTCTCCCAGGCAGGCAAAAAAACCTCAGAATTATCGAGCATCACTTGTCCAAAAGTATAGAAAGAAAAGGCTTTCTTAACCCAGGCCGGATCTTTGCCTATAATGTTCAGGAATCCATTTTTGTGCTGAAGCATCAAGCTCTTATATCGATCGCGCAATACGCTGGCCGGCTGGTCAGAGTGGAAGTACAGATAATCTCCATACCACATAACCATTCCTATCCCTTCGGTCTTTTCTATTTTCTTATCTACCCATTGCAGGTATTCAAAACATTTCTCGGCGCTTTGTATATTGCCTATACGATTCATCGATATCCCAAAGAACAAAATCCCCTCTTCTTTTGGGAATTTATTAATATCGAAAAATTCGTTTGTCTTTAGCCCGGTAGTTGCGGCAGACATATACGGCTAATAGCTGCGCAATCGTTTTGCTTTTTCGTGCGTGCGGATGCGCTCAAGCGCTTTGGCCTCTATCTGGCGGATGCGCTCGCGGGTAACGCCAAATTTTTTGCCTACCTCCTCGAGCGTGTGGTAAATGCCGTCCTCCAAACCATGGCGCAGCTTAAGAATCTCGCGCTCTTTAGGAGAGAGTTCGTCCAATATCTCTTTGAGCTGGTCGCCCAGTATGCGGCGCGACACCTCTTGGTCCGGTGAGAGTATTTTGTCGTCTTTTATAAAGTCGCCCAGCACCGATTTACCATCGTCGCTGTCGTCAGAGCCAACCGGGCTCTCCAAAGACACAGTGTCCTGGTCGATTTTTTCTATCTGGTAGATTTTGTCGACATCGACACCCATCTCCAAAGCTATTTCCTCGGCCAAAGGGTCGCGACCCAGGTCCTGGGCCAGACGGCGGCTAACCTGCTTGTACTTGGCAATGGTCTCGACCATGTGCACCGGGATGCGGATGGTGCGTGACTGGTCGGCCAGGGCGCGCGTAATAGCCTGGCGTATCCACCAGGTAGCGTAGGTCGAAAATTTAAAGCCCTTTGTCCAGTCAAATTTGTCTACGGCCTTAAAAAGCCCGATGTTGCCCTCTTGTATAAGGTCGAGCAAAGTAAGGTCCGGGCTGCGACCCACATACTTTTTGGCAATGGAGACAACAAGGCGCAGGTTGGCGCGGGCCAAAAGGTTGCGAGCCTCCTCGTCGCCGTCCATAATGCGCTTGGCCAAGTCGCGCTCGCTTTGTGCGTTAAGCAGCGGGTACTTGCCTATCTCGCGCAGGTACATTTGTATCGAGTCGTAGCTGCTGTCCGAGCGGCTGTAGCCTTTCTCCGTAGGCTCTTCGGCAACCTCAAGTAGGCCGCCGCCCTCCAACACATCGATGCCTGCGGTGCTAAACTTTTCGTACAGCTCTTCTAAAAACATGACATCGTCCTCCACACTGGGGAACGACTTAAGGATTTCGTCGTACGTAACAA
>DASYIO010000052.1:0-4204 GCA_035997465.1 Minisyncoccota bacterium
TCGCCTAGGCGATCGGCACCGCGAGCGCTTTGCGCAATGAGCCCAGTTTGTCCTCCTCGGAGGAACATCTCGGCTCGCTATGTTGTGCGAAGCGCTACGATCTAGAGCTTTCCTCAGCGGAGTGAGATTCGGCCTCGCGCCAATCTCTTCTACTCTCGATGCTCTGCCACTGCTCCCAGACCCTCCTCCGGCTCCGCCAGAGTGAGGGTCTGCACTTTTTATAAATGCTACAATTTAGGCATGATATACAGCGGCGTTTTGGCGCTCCACGTAGTTGCCGCGGCGGTTACGGTTGCACTTATTGTGTACTCGCTTTATGCGGTTTGGCGCGCACAAACCGCTGTCTATAAACGTCTAGCGCTTGGGTTGGCATTTGTGGCCGCTTTGGAAGTGTTGTCCGGCACAGCGCTCGCGCTCCTTTCGACTAAATTGTCTGCCAGCGAGCTCGGGGTCCACATTGCGCTGTATCTTGGCGCGTGTTTGGCGGCCGAGCTCCTATTGTTTACCAAGATGAAAGACGTTTCGCGCTTCTTTCCGCTTACGGTTGCAGTCTCACCAATACTCGCAAGCTTATGCTTTATCGCTGTTGCATCATCCGGGTTGTAAGCACACATGGGATTTTTTAGCGCATTTGTCGTGCTTGACCCACAAGGCGCTGTTGCGCTGTCCGAGCGCGGGCTTATGTTCCATGCTGTGGGCTTTATGCTTATTGTTGCTGCGGCGGTTTATTTCCTTTTATTTTTCTTTGCGTACAAATATCGCGCCGGCAACAAAAAGGCAAAATATCTGCCCAACTGGGAGCACGGCAAGCTCGAGGAGCTGGTGTGGTGGGTTATCCCGCTCGAGATTGTCCTGGTGCTGGGCGCTATGACCTGGAGCAGCACGCACCAGCTTGACCCCCGCCGGCCTTTAGGCGACCAGGCGCCGCTTGTAGTGCAGGTTGTCGCCCTCGATTGGAAGTGGCTCTTTATCTACCCCGAGCAAGATGTGGCAACAATAAATTACTTGGCCCTGCCGGTAGGCAAGTCAGTCAAGTTCGAGTTAACGGCCGATGCGCCCATGAACTCGTTTTGGATACCGCAGTTAGGAGGCCAAATATACGCGATGACAGGCATGACAACCAACCTAAATTTGGTGGCAGACCACGAGGGCTCATATGAGGGCAGTTCGGCAAACTACAGTGGCGAGGGTTTCGGACAAATGAAGTTTAACGTAATCGCAATGAAGCAAGATACCTTTGACGCATGGGTGTTAGCAACTAAACATGACGCTGCGCAAAGCCTGCTCGGCTTTAACTTATACAAGCAACTGGCAAGGCCTAGTGTTATTTCGATACCGCCAAGCTACGGCGCGGTCGAGCCTGGGCTCTTTGGCCGTATAGTAGGGCAATTTATGGACCCGACCATGCCCGGCATGCAAGGAGATACTATTGGTACGGCGGGTATGCACATGTAACTATGTTTGGCATTTTAAATTTTGGCGCATTTATACACGGACCCATCGAGACTATTCCTCAGGTAATGGTCGTTTTGGGCGGCCTGGTTGTTGTGGGCGTCCTTACGTACTACCGGCGTTGGGGTTGGTTGTATCGCGAGTACATAGTAAGTGTCGACCACAAAAAGATAGCGACTATGTACTTTGTGCTAAGCGCCGTCATGTTGGGGCGTGGGCTGGTCGACGCCGGTATGATGCGAGCCCAACAAGCCCTGGCAACGCCCGGCAGCCCGGGCTACCTTACGCCCGACCACTTTGCGCAGATATTTACGGCGCACGGTGTCATCATGGTCTTTTTTGTGGCGATGCCGTTTATGTTTGCGCTTATAAACTTGGCGGTGCCGCTTATGATAGGTTCGCACGATGTGGCATACCCGTTTTTAAACTCTTTGTCGTTTTGGCTTGCTGCCGCCGGCGCGATGCTCCTTAATGTCTCGTTAGTGGTAGGGCAGTTTGCCGCCACGGGTTGGCTTGCGTACCCGCCACTCTCCGAGTTGGCGTACAGCCCTGGGGTAGGGGTGGACTACTACATTTGGGGCTTACAAATAGCCGGCATAGGCACGTTGTTGGCAGGCATAAACTTTTTGGTAACGATACTAAAAATGCGCGCGCCGGGCATGACGCTTATGAAGATGCCTATATTTGTTTGGACCGTGCTTTCTTCGATGCTCTTAGTTATTTTTGCCTTTCCTATACTGACCGTTGTGCTCGGGCTTTTGTCTTTGGACCGCGTACTTGGGATGCACTTCTTTACCACCGACCTGGGCGGCAACGCTATGATGTACGTCAACTTAATATGGGCGTGGGGGCACCCAGAGGTCTACATTCTTATGCTGCCGGCTTTCGGTATATTTTCAGAGATTGTGCCTGTCTTTTCGCAAAAGAAACTGTTTGGCTACACGTCGATGGTTGTCGCTTCGATGTCTATTGCCGTTTTATCGTTTGTGGTGTGGGTGCATCACTTTTTTACCATGGGTGCCGGAGCCGACGTCAACGCGTTTTTTGGCATTATGACGATGGTCATTGCGATACCCACGGGTGTTAAGGTATTTAACTGGCTCTTTACGATGTTTAGGGGCCGTATCCGGTTTGATACGCCCATGCTGTGGTTTATAGGGTTTTTAAGCACGTTTATTTTGGGCGGCATGAGCGGGGTACTGATGTCTATACCGGGTGTCGACTTTGAGCTGCACAACAGTCTGTTTTTGGTTGCGCACTTCCACAACATGCTTGTGGGCGGTGTTTTGTTTGGATTTTTTGCAGGATTTGCGTACTGGTTCCCCAAGCTCTTTGGATTTAAGCTCAACGAGCGTTTGGGCAAATGGGCCTTTTGGTCCTGGATCGTAGGGTTTTTGCTGGCGTTTATGCCTCTGTACGCGCTGGGGCTTATGGGCGCTACCAGACGGCTTGATGTTGTCGACCCGGCCTGGCAGCCGCTCTTTATTGTGGCCGCGGTCGGTATTTGTGTCATAGGCCTTGGTGTAGCCTTTCAGGCGCTGCAACTATATGTGAGTATCCGAGACCGCAAGCAACATCCGGCCGGCAATGACCCGTGGCAAAGCGGGCGTACGCTCGAGTGGTCTATATCCTCGCCGCCGCCAGAGCACAATTTTGCCGCTATACCGCACATACATACCCGTGACCCTTTTTACAGATTTAAAGAAGATGGTGGCGGTATGTCCTACCCGGCAACGGCGGGCACAATCGAGGCGCCTGTGCCTACGCCGCTTGGGTTTGGCATTTCGGTTGTCGCTGCCATAGTAGGGTTTGCCGTCGTTTGGCATATATGGTGGCTTGTGGCGCTTGGAGTTTTGGCCATTGCGGTCTGTTTGGCTGCACGATCGTTTGATACCAATATCGAGGAGGCGACACATATATGATGCACGAACATACACACAGCCCTGCGACAGATAAGGTGACCTTTGGGTTTTGGGTTTATCTTATGAGCGACTGCGTGCTGTTTGCTGGGCTGTTTGCCACGTATGCCGTATTGCATACATCGACTTTTGGCGGGCCGGTCATAGCGGGTATTGTTAATTTGCCGTATGTGCTTGCCGAGACCTTGTTGTTGTTGACCTCGAGCTTTACGATGGGCATTGCGCTTTTGGCTACTCAGCAAAACAAAAAAACGCTCGTGTTGGGCGCCTTGTGCGTCACCCTAGTACTCGGGCTTGCTTTCTTGGGCATGGAAGTAAGCGAGTTTAGGCATCTTATAAGCGAGGGCGCAGGCCCCAACCGAAGCGCGTTCCTTTCTGCCTTCTTTACGCTTTTGGGGACACACGGGCTCCATGTGGGCTTGGGCGCAATATGGATGATGCTTGTCATAGCGCATGTTGCGTACAAAGGGCTAAACACAAGTACCAACACCAAGCTTGCGTGCTTGGCGCTGTTTTGGCACTTCCTCGATATTATTTGGATATGTATTTTTACCTTCGTGTATCTTTTTGGAGCACTATGAACAACCCTATGCATCGCTACATTATTGGGTTTATGTTGTCTTTGGCGCTTACGGCGATACCGCTGTTGCTCTTGTGGTGGTATGTCGGCGCGCACAGTCAATACCTTAGCCGCGATATGCTGTATGCGGCATTTGTGCTGTGCGCGGTAGCACAAATGTGGGTGCAGTTATATTTCTTTTTGCACTTGGGGCAAGAGGCCACACCGCGTTGGAGGAGCATGGCTCTGTATTTTGCACTCGTCGTCGTCGTGT
>DASYIO010000053.1:0-3762 GCA_035997465.1 Minisyncoccota bacterium
TACAGACGTCTGTTTGCCATTGGAAATCACCGTTGGTTGATAGTATCGACCACGGTGATTTTCACATGGACTTCGTCTCTAAACGCACGCCCCGGCTAAAGCCGGGGGTTTATGGGATTAACGAAAAGCCCCGCGCAAGCGGGGCTTTCGCATTCCGCGTGGCGGGGTTATTGGAGCGGAGCTTGGCGTACACGCCAAACCGTTGGATATAGTTGCTGGATCTTGGCGTAGATCGGATCGAGCTGCTTGGACTTCTCCAGCATTCTCGCTGCGCTCTCTGCGTCACCAAAGAATTTTTTGTCGGCCGCAGCTCCCTTGAACGTCTTCCATTGCAGCTCGAGCTTGTCGATTTCGACACGGCAGAGCGTAGGACTGTCGCCCTTGAGGATATCGAGCTGCCGACACGCCTCCTGCATGGCGGGGAAGTTGAAAGAGCTTCCTCTCGCCGGCGAACTCGCGCCCGTAAGGAAGAGCAGGAATGCGAGCAGAAACGGCGCTAATTTGGCCATGGCATCCTCCCTGACGTCAGTTGTTGTTAGGTTCTTTCACCCTTAGCCTAGCACTGTATATACAAATGAAAAGGCCCCGAGCGTGTCGTGGGGGCTCGAGGCCTCCTCACAACACGTCTCGCGGCCTTAATTGCGAACGGCCCAGGCATCCCTGTGGTCGCGCTTGATCGACCGCAGAAAGTCCTCGCTATCCTGCATTGCGATCGCGGCGTCCGGCTCGAGCCGCACAAGCATTTGGGCCACACCTGTCTCTTTCGCGCGCCGGACGAGAATCGCCAGCGTATTGGCCCGCAGGAGGGCGACGCGGGCTTCCAGCACGATCTTGCTGCACAGAAGGCTGGAGATGGCTGGCTTCTTGCCAGCACACACTGCCTCCATGGCGTCGAAGTTGACGCTGTCGGCGCGCGCCGAGCAGATCGACACAGCGGCGAGAAAGATAGCGAGAACGGCGGTCTTCATGATGGCAAACTCCCTGTTGCCGGCGAATCTTAAGCCAAGCTCTATTATACTCCTATATATACTACTTGTCAAGCCCCTATCGCCAGGGGCTTAACTATGGCTCTATGCCTAATCCCCTTGCCCCGGCCACCCCCGCTTGGGTAAAATAGAGTACTTACCCAATGCAATATCCTGTATGTCAGTAATCAACGGCGCCAGCACGACAGACCCCAACAAGATACTTCCGATGAAGTACACCTGGGCGCGCACGCACTACAAAAAGGGTGTCGCTAACAACTGGGTGCCCGAAGAGGTTTCGATGCAACAAGATGTCGAGCTGTGGAAAAAGCCGGGCGCTTTGAGCGAGGACGAGCGCCGCATGATCATGTGGAACCTCGGATTTTTTAGCACCGCCGAGTCTTTGACCGCCAACAACCTGGTGTTGGCCATTTACAAACACATCACTAACCCCGAGTGCCGCCAGTACCTGCTGCGCCAGGCATACGAAGAGGCCGTGCACACCGACACGTTTATATATTGCTGCGACACCCTGGGCCTTAACCCCGACGAGGTCTACAAAATGTACGAGACTATCCCCTCGATAAAAGAAAAGGACGAGTTTGTGGTCAACCTAACCAAGTCGGTCTTTGACCCCAACTTTAATACCCAGGGCAAAGAAAACATCCAAAAGTTTGTGCACGACCTGGTGGGCTTTTATGTCATCATGGAGGGCATCTTCTTTTACGCGGGGTTTGCGATGATGCTGAGCATGTTGCGCAAAAACCGCATGGTGGGCATGGGCGAGCAGTTTCAATTTATTTTGCGCGACGAGTCGGTGCACCTGGCCTTTGGCGCGGACCTTATAAACACCATCGTGCAGGAAAATCCCGACATCTGGACACCCGAGTTTAAGCAGACCCTGACCGACAATATTAAGCACGCAGTCGAGCTGGAGAAAAAGTATGCCGACGACGCCCTGCCGCGCGGCGTGGTGGGGCTGGTCCCCACAACGGTTAAGCAATACGTCGAGCATGTGGCCGACCGCCGGCTTGAGCGCATTGGCCTTGAGCGCGTGTACCACAAAGACAATCCTTTTCCTTGGATGAGCGAGATTATGGACATGCCCAAAGAAAAGAACTTTTTTGAAACGCGCGTCACCGAGTACAAGACCGGAGAATTAGACTGGTAGAAAAGCGAAACCCGCTGGCGTGGAATCCAGCGGGTCGTTTGTATTGTGGCGCGGCGTTACTGCCGAGCCTTCGTGATCAGCTCGAGACCCTCGACACTGCTTGGGTGACCAGGCTGGATCTCGAGTGCCTTGGCAAAGTTCCGCTCGGCCAGATCGAGCTGCCCAAGCTTGCGGTAGACATGCCCCAGCGTGTCGATATACTCGTGGTTGTTGGGCTCAAGCTCGACGGCACGCAGAGCGTCGGCGAGGCCTTTGTCGGGCAGATCGAGCCGACAGTAGTACCATGCCCGGCTGTTGTAGGCGTTGCTAAAGGCTGGCTTGAGCTTGATGGATCGCGTTTGAGCGTCAACCGCGTCCCACAGTCGGTCGTCTTCGGCGAGCTTTACGCCTCGAAACTGCCAGGCGTAGGCCCTGGCCTCCTCGTCCAGCGACGCAAAGGCCCGCTCGCAGGTCTTGTTGGTATGGCCACCCCATAGACAGGCGTTCCTGACCCAGGCGTCGTCTACTCTGAGGTCGGCTGGCCATGCAGCCGACGTAGTGAAGGCACTCAACAGTAGTGCCAGCGCAAACCATTTCTTCGACATCGTTGCATCCCCTTGCGTCCGTTTCGTCCGGCAACACTATAGCACAAAACGCTTACCCGCCGGATTGACCGGCGGGCTCTTGTTGTGGAAATTCGATTTGATGCGGTTCGTTGTCTGCTGTGGGCAAAAGTACGAACCACAGCCATAGTGCCGCCAGCACGGCCAAGGCTAGCACGGGAAGAAGGCTCACGATTCTGCGCAGCATAAAGGACTCTCTCCTGTTCGCCTCGCACAATCCCCTATTTTAAAGACTTTTCAACCTTATACTCGCCTGCTTGGGTACGCAAAATGTGGAGCGCCAGGGCCGGGATGCCAAGCTCTTTGCCCACGCCGTGGGCCACCGAGCGCGCATAGGTACCGCTGCTGCACTCGATTTTGACCGTCGCGCACGGGAACTCGCGCGTGCCCTTAGCCTTAAGGTTTTTCTTCCACGCCTCTAAAATTTCGTCCTGTCTAAAGTCGCCGTTTACTTTGCCTACGCTCTCTTCGATATAGCTTAAAAGTTGCGCCTCTTTAACTTTGTAGAGGCTTTGTATATCGATATGATAAATAGTCACGCTTTTGCTTGGCATAAGGATCGACGACAGCGCGTTGTTGCGCGCCCACTCAAAAAGCGACTTGCCCTCGACCGCTTTGCTCGAGTATGGCGGGTACTCTTGCGCCAGGTGCCCTCTAAACTCGTTAAGAGCCTGTTGCAATTGTTTTTTCGTCAGCGCCGACGCGTCACCGGTCTCCATAACCCGGCCCAAAACATCGTACGTGTCGGTCGAAAATCCAAACAATATGTCGAGCACGTACTCTTTGCCTAAATCAAGGTACGCATCGCGACGCTTGTTGGCCGAACCAACAAGGCACAAAAGCACACCCTCGGCCATGGGGTCGAGCCTGCCGGCGTAGGACAACACCTCATGGGCGTAGTGCGGCTTTTGCAGGCGCAGGCGCTCGAGCCTCTCGCGCGGGGTCTCGCCCAGCTTTTTGTACAAATTGAGGACCTGACCTGCAGAAGAATTTCGTTTAATTTCGTGGTTGGCAGGCATGTTCA
>DASYIO010000054.1:0-4175 GCA_035997465.1 Minisyncoccota bacterium
CAACGGCGAGATACCCGAGGATCTCAATAATCCAGCAGTAGCTGCAGAGCAGCTGCGCCGGTTCGAGAACGAACCGGTCGAGCCTGACCTCATCAGCGAGGCGGCCAAGACCTGGCGCCAACCTGGCGTCAACAAGACTGAGACTGTCCACTAAGGGCTCCCGAAGATTGTCCGCGCCAGCCTCACATGAGGCTGGCGATACGTTTTTGTAGGGTAACTTTTATGGCGGCATAAAGGTTATCAACGGCGAAGAGTACGAAGATGACTCCAACGGGACGAGGCCCTCGATGAAACAAGTCGACCAGGCTACCCAAGGCAAAGGCGACCGCAGCGGGCACGCAACAAGCACGCAACGGTTGCAAGAAAGCTTGCGGCACGACATTGCCCCAAGGCTCGGCATCCAAAATAGCCCGCCGCCCCCGACCGACAGCGGACTCTGGGCTGAGTTTATGGAAAGCTACCGCCAATAACCCAGAAGTGGGCGCAACTGTGACCGGACCCCGAAAGGTGGCCCGGTTTTGTTTTTTGTATACTAGAGCCTGAACTGTACAACCCCAGAGGTGGACAATGAGCACCATTCGACACTATCTGTCGGAGATGATGCTCGCCCTCGAGCTCATTAACGACGAACCGTCCGACGAAAAGTTTGCCGAGCGTTGCGAATGCATAGCCGCGGCATTACTTTTCCTCCTCCATGATCCGTGGGACGAAAAGGATTTGCGTTGGTTAAGTATCTTTTGGTCGACTGTGCTGGCCAAACGATACACAGGAAACGCAGTCGAGTACTGGCAAGAGCGGCCCAAACAAACCCGAAGCTACATGAAAACGTGTCAGGTTCGGTTTGTCTTAGTCGGCAGCGGCTCGGCAGACAAGACCACGCGACAAGAAGTGCTAAAGATGGTCGTGGCGCTAACGGGAGCTCTTGGGGAGATGCAGGACGCAATGCCGCCTAGTTCTGCAACCCCTTTAGACGTCGCCAGCATTCGTATGCTTACGCGCGTCGAGTATCTCTGCAAGGCGATCCTAAAGACGCCCGACAAGAGGTTGTTGATCTCGTACTGCCGCGAGTTGGGTGGCTTTTGCCAACGACTTGTGTTTAACGCAGCCAACCACAACCCGCAAAGAGAACCGTTGTTGCGTTTTTGGGAAGACGTACTCCGAGCGCTGACGCGCGCTCCGAGACCGTCCAACGATAACTCCCATGGGGACATACGCATGGTCCTCGCAGAAGTAAACGGCCGTCTCATAAATGTTGTTGCGGTCGGCGAAGGGTACGCCGGAGACAAAAACCGCGACGACGTCCTCGAGACAGCCCGGTCTATCGTCGAGGCATGCAAGCCTCTCCCCCTCTTTCGGCAATCGGAAGAGGCCCACAATTGAGCCGGGCGCCCCCAACCAAGGGCGCCCGGTATATCGTTTATGGGTTGACCGGCACAAATGCGGTGGTAGGATTACTAGGTCGGAAGTTGCCTTGGCTACCAACCAGGGTCCCCTAGGAGCCAAGTGGCCTAATCCGAAAAATGAGAGCTCCGCGTAAGCTGTGTAGCTACCGCAGAGAAGCTAGGTGGGACCGCGCGTGAGCGCCCTAGTGAGTACACGAACGTGTCGTGTCATCACTCGGGCGTTTTCTATTACCTAAACAACAACATTAGTATGGATACTATTCCCCTGGAAAATAAGCGCCACACGCTCGCACACTTGTTGGCCGCCACAGTGCGCGACCTTTATCCCGGCGCCAAAAATGCTATAGGTCCTTCGATAGACAACGGCTTTTACCAGGATTTTGACCTCGGGTCGCATAAAATATCCGAAGAAGACTTCCCCGAAATCGAAAAGCGGATGCGCGAAATACTCAAGACGTGGACGACATCATCGCACCGCGAAGTAACGCCCGAGGAGGCACAAAAAGAATACGCCTGGAACGAGTACAAAGCCGAACTTGCTAATGAATTTGCTCTGGGCGGCAAAACTATTACGTTCTACAGACTTGGCGACTTTGATGACCTTTGCAAAGGTGGCCATTCGGAAAATCCGGAAAAAGAAGTCGACCCGAACACCTTTAAGCTCGATCGCGTAGCCGGCGCTTACTGGCGCGGCGATGAGAAGAATAAGATGCTCACTCGCATTTACGGGCTTGCTTTCGATACTAAAAACGAACTGGATACTTACTTAGCACAACGCGAGGAGGCTAAAACGCGCGATCATCGCAAGCTGGGCGCCGAGATGGATCTTTTTATTACCTCACCCCTCGTGGGAGCTGGTCTCCCCCTTTGGACACCCCGCGGTACGATCGTGCGGAGTGAACTCGCTAATTACATCTGGGAGCTGAGATCCGCGCGCGGCTATCAGAAAGTCACTATCCCTCATATAACCAAAAAAGAGTTGTACGAGATTTCGGGTCATTGGGACAAATTTGGAGATGAACTTTTCCGTATCACCACGCGCGAGGGCAAAGAATATGCTCTTAAGCCCATGAACTGTCCGCACCACACGCAAATTTTTGCACGCAAACCGCACAGCTATCGAGAGATGCCTCAACGCTACGCCGAAACGACCATGGTCTACCGCGACGAGCAATCAGGCGAGCTTGGCGGTCTTACCCGCGTGCTCTCTATTACCCAAGACGACAGCCATGTCTTTGCCCGACACAGCCAAGTCAAAGAGGAGTTCTTCCGCATATGGGATATTGTCGATACATTTTATAAGACCTTCGGCTTCTCGCTGCGTGTGCGTCTCTCGTTCCACGATCCGGCGTCCATGGATAAGTACCTGGGTACCCCAGAAATTTGGAAGAACGCCGAGAACGCACTTCGCCAGATAGCCAAGGAACGCGGCGCCGACCACTTCGAAGCACCGGGCGAGGCCGCGATGTACGGTCCCAAACTCGACTTTATGGCCACCGACTCGATGGGCCGCCAACACCAGGTCGCGACCATCCAGCTCGATATGAATCAGCCCGAACGCTTCGACCTGACTTGCGTAAATGAGAGGGGCGAGAAGGAGCGCATCGTCATGATCCATGGTGCGATTATGGGCTCGATCGAGCGTTTTACTGCGGTGCTACTTGAGCATTTAGGCGGTATACTCCCCACCTGGCTATCGCCCGTACAGGCAAAAATCTTGCCCATTGGCGAGGCGCATATTGCGTTTGCCACAGATACTCTGGAGCGTCTTAAAGAGGCTGGCATTCGTGCAGAAATTGACGAGTCGGGCGAGAGTTTAGGCAAAAAAATCCGCGAGGCTAAAACTCTTAAGATCCCCTACCTGCTTGTCATAGGCGACCAAGAAGTTGCGGCAAACACAGCAACGCTCGAAGGCCGCGAAGGCAAACTGGGCGCCATGCCCGTTGCCGATATAGTTGCAAAACTAAAAGAGGAGATTGCCACGCGGTCTTAAGGCCTGTATAACTAGCGCGGATGGGGATTGTCCCACCTTCAGAATCTGGGGAGTAATCCACAATGAACAGCGACGAGCCGACTGTGCGGCAATTGCGCAACACGCACCTTCTCGGCCAGCTTACATGGAAGCCCGCCGACCTCGAGCCCGAGGATTGGGCTTCCCACATCATCTATATCCTCCAGCAGCACGGGGAGCCTATCAGTGATGCCCCGTGCTACAAGGCCATCTGCGAGCGGATGAACGGGTGGCAAGGCAGCGAGTCCTTGCGGCCTAAGACGGACCCGAATGTGGTAGAGATGCCGGACGGCTTATCGTTCGATACCCCGTGCTACTTTCTTGCGCGGATTTCTCATATGACCGAAGGTGACGCCTCCAAGGAGCACCCTTTCGGTTCGGGTGCGCAATACGTGTACGAAAAAGATCTGTTCCTGACCAAAGAGGGGCGGCTGGTGCTTTCGGATCGCAAGTACGAACGCGTCTTCAGCAGCACGGGCGAAGGGCCGGGCGAGTATGAGCAGCGGGACGTCACCGAGTGGTGGAGACTTTCCTACTGCGAGCCTCTCGATTTCAAACGGGTCTGCAACCACGAAGTGGGCCCTCGGATCGTGACGAGCCTCGGCCGCCTGGCCGCAAACGGCGTGGCGTATCGGCGCATCCAACTCCAACAGGTCACCGATGCACACATGGCGTTGCTATTGTTTAACAAGGGCATTGGCAACGCCTACGCAGACTGGCACAAGCTCGAGTAAGACCGAGCTGAACACCAACCGACGCAC
>DASYIO010000055.1:0-16148 GCA_035997465.1 Minisyncoccota bacterium
CGCGCAAAACACGCTTAAGGTCCTCTATCGAGGGCTCTTTGCCGTCCAGGTATGCGGTCATCATAGCGTCATCGTGCTCGACAATGCGCTCAATAAGCTCGGCGCGATACTTTTTAGCATCGTCCACCATGTTGGCAGGGATCTCGTAGGGCGTCACTATCTCGCCCATCGAGCCCTCGAACTTAAACGCCTTCATAGTCAAGAGGTCGACAACGCCGTCAAAGTCAGCCTCGGCGCCAATAGGAAGCTGCATGCGCACTGCGTGCTTGGTCAGACGGTCGAGTATCGAGGCGTACGATTTTTCAAACGAGGCACCCATGCGGTCCATTTTGTTTATAAAGCAGATGCGCGGCACTTTAGCCTCGTCGGCGTAGCGCCAGTTGGTCTCGGACTGGGGCTCAACACCGGCAACGCCGTCAAACACGACGACCGCGCCGTCCAGGACGCGCATCGAGCGCTTAACCTCTACGGTAAAGTCGATGTGGCCAGGAGTGTCGATGATGTTAAAGCGGTATTTTTTGGCTGTGTCCTTTTTATCGGGCTCGTCGGTGCGTGTCCAAAACGAGGTAATAGCGGCGGCCGTAATAGTGATGCCGCGCTCCCTCTCTTGCTCCATCCAGTCGGTCGTGGTCTCGCCCTCGTGTACCTCGCCGATTTTGTGCTGGCTGCCGGTGTAATACAAAATGCGCTCAGACGTGGTGGTCTTGCCGGCGTCGATGTGGGCAATGATGCCGAAGTTGCGGATTTTCTCGAGCGGATAGTCGCGATTCATAGTTGATTGGAGTAAATAAAAACCGCCAAAGGCGTTGCCACTATAGTAGACGAAAGTTAAGAAAAAGCAAAGGGAGCGCCTTCAGGTTACAATGCCCCACATGGACAACGTGACCGAGCCCAAATTCGAGTGCTGCCACTGCAGTTTAGAGGTGACACCCAACGAGGCGATGGGCACCAAGCATCGCAACCACTGCAATCACTGTTTGTGGTCCAAACACGTCGACACTACCCCCGGCGACCGCGCCTCTGTGTGCCTTGGCTGCATGGAGCCCATTGGCGTCACTCTCAAGCGCGAAGGCACAGACAAGTACGGCAAAGAAAAATTTGGCGACGTGATGCTTGTGCACAAATGTATTGAGTGCGGGGCAGTAAACGTAAACCGTATAGCGGCCGACGACCCGGAGGATTTGATACTGACCGTGTTTGAAAAGTCCTCTACCCTACCCCAAGAAGCTGCGAGTGAGTTACAAAAACAAAATATTATCTTGCTTACTACAAACGAAAAACCGCTCCTTGTAGAGCGGCTCTTCGGAAAATCTTTTTAAAGACCGCGGAAGTGAGCAAAGACTTTGCTAGCTTCTGCTAGCACTCGGCAACCATCGGATCTGCGTAAAAAGAGACAGTGCCGCCCTCGATAGAGACAACCCGCATAACATAGAGTGTTGTGGGGGCGTACCCACCAACACTGATTGTAGTCGTAGAAACATGACCATTTATATCAACAGCAAACACTGCTGTACCGGACTGCACAGAGGCAAGCATTGTATTGATAATTAGCAGAGGGCCGCCGCATACATGCCCCGACTTTTGGTACGTCTCGCCGACTTTCAAACTAATTGGCTGTTGAAACGATGCCGAGGATTGTTGCCCCGCTGTGGCAGAGCCCGCCGTATCTGGATGAGCGTTCTGCTGGGCTAACATGTGATCCGTTTGGACCTGCTCTACCATCTTCTGCTGCGCGATTTCGCGCTCCTTAGCTGCACGGACAGCATGGCCGTATTGCGTAATGCCGGTCGCTATCACAATTCCCCCAACAACGATCAAAATAGACCAAACGACGTACAAACCGGCATGCGGAGCCGACGGCGTCCCCTGGCCCAGTGTAGGCAGTTGGTCCATTTAAAAGTTAGATAATGCCACCCAGGGCGGTCATGATAAACCAGCCAGCAACGAGGAGGGCAAGTATGATGCTTACCATCCCGGTAGAGCCTGCAGATGATGTCGTACCATCGGCGTTGACCGTAGGGAGCTTCTCGCGCTCACTGCAAGTAAGCACTATGATAAACGCGCCAAAGGCCAACACCGCAAGAGAGCCGATCGACTTCCACAGCACGGCCTTGTCGGCAATAAAATCCCAAATGGCCATCACACCCAAAAGAGCTAGCACCGCGGCAAGCATAATGAGTATAGCGAGAGTCAGCTTGCGCAACATACTAAAAGCGGGATTAGGTACATAGGCAGGCGCTCCTTGTCCACTGTGGCGGGCATCGATGTAGCGCCCTGCGACAATCACAACGACTGACACCACAGCCAAAAGCCCAAGGGTCTGAAACGATTTGGAAATAACATCGTGCGCAAAGAAGTCCCATACGCCCAAAACCGATATGACCGAAAGTATCATGACCGCTGCGACAAAAAAGAATGCTGCTGCGTCTTGTATTGCTTTCATATAAAAAATTAATTGGTTACGTCTTCATTGTAGCAACCCCACAAAGCCTCGCTTTGCTCTATCCACATGCAAAAAGCCGCCTGTCGGCGGCCTTATTGCAGTTTTTACAAAATACTAGAATAAGAAAATTACCACGCAAAGTGGGCAAAGGCTTTGTTGGCCTCGGCCATGCGGTGGACGTCTTCTTTTTTCTTAAATGCAAAGCCTTCGTTGTTGTTGGCGGAGATTATCTCAGCTGCCAACTTCTCGGCCATAGGGCGGCCTTTGCCGTTGCGTGCAGCCTGGATTATCCAGCGAAAGGCCATTGCCTGCTTGCGCTCGGGGCGCACCTCGCGCGGCACCTGGTAGTTGGCGCCTCCCACACGGCGCGAGCGTATCTCCATCGCAGGGCTTACGTTGCGGATGGCGTTCTCAAACAGCTCAACAGGATTTTCTACCTTTGCTTTTTCTTTGATGATATCAAAAGCGTCGTACACCACCGTGCGGGCGGTCGACTTTTTGCCCTCTTGCATAACAGAGTTGATGAACTTTTCAACGCGAGCAGAGCCAAACTTGATGTCTGGGCCGGCGATGTTGCGATTTTTAACGGGGCGACGCATATGATTTAAATATTATCGAAATTATTTAGGGCGCTTAGCACCGTAACGCGAGCGCGAGCGGCGGCGCTTATCAAGCCCTGCTGCGTCGAGCTTGCCGCGCACGACCTGGTAGCGGACGTTAATATCCTTAACGCGGCCGGCGCGCACAATAACAACCGAGTGCTCCTGCAAGTTGTGGCCCTCGCCCGGGATGTAGGCCGTAATCTCCTGGCCGTTTGTCAGGCGCACGCGGGCGATCTTGCGGATAGCCGAGTTAGGTTTGCGGGGAGTCTTGGTGGTTACTTTGGTGCACACGCCGCGCTTAAAGGGGCTGGGGTAAAACACCGGCTTGTTTTTAAGCACGTTAAAGCCGCGCGCAAGCGCAGGAGATTTTGTTTTATTGACGCGGACCTTGCGGCCTTTGCGTACGAGCTGGGAAAGTCGTGCCATTAGTTCTCTAGTTTAGATGTAATCGCCTCGTCGAGGCAATTAAAAACGCCCTTTCGGCGTTACGCACACTTTACTCTAAGCGGGTACGCCTGTCAAAAGGCCAAACAAGTGCAGCAGAGCCGCGCTAAACAGCGGCGAAAGAAAGTAGAATATAGCCAATATAAGGAGCGTGCCCGACAGTACTCCGAGCTTCTCAAAATTAAGCCTAAAGGCGTCGTACCCTCGGGCCAAGCTAGGCGATATTGCCAGACATATAGAGGAGAGCACTTTAGAGCCGTCCAGGGGTGGCACCGGTATAAGGTTAAACAGCGCCAACAGCATGTTGACGTAGGCAATAGTGCCAAAGGCCGTAAGCAGGGCCGTGTCTATCTGCATGCCAAAAAACCGTATCGAGAGCCCAAATATAAGCGCCAAAATAATATTGGTCGCAGGCCCCGCAAATGCAACCAACCCCTCGGCATATTTGCCGCGCAAGTTATACGGGTTGTAGGGCACCGGCTTGGCGTAGCCAATAAGTATTGGCGAGTGCGTAATAACGAGTATCGCAGGCAGCAGTAGCGAGCCCATAGGGTCGATGTGCGAGAGGGGGTTTAAAGTAAGCCTGCCCTCAAGCCGTGCCGTGGGGTCGCCAAGCCAGTTGGCCATATAGCCATGGGCCACCTCGTGGAGGATGACCGATACGGCCAAAACCGCTATGCCAAAGATGATATCCATATGCTTCCCTTCTTAATGTAAGTACGCTCTTGCATACTTGAGGAGTCATGATACCATAGGCTTCTCTGAGGAACCGCCTCAGTTTTTATATGGCAAAAATCTGCGCAATAACCGGTAAGGGCTCCAAAATGGCTGGCAAATACAGCAACCGTGTTCGCGCTACCAAATTTAACCCCAGCGGCATGAAGCGCAAGCAAGTAAACCTGCAAAAAAAGCGCATCTTCGTCCCCGAGCTTAACAAGACCGTCGTCGTGACCATCTCGACCCAGGGCCTGCGCACGCTCAACAAAAACGGCGCCTACAAGACGCTCAAAGCCGCTGGCTTGGTCAAATAACTATTTCTCGCTTTTGCAATTAAACGCGGCGCCGTCGGACACACAGACCACGGCGCCTTTTTGGTCGGTACGCAACACCGACACGCCCGCATTTTGCAGCCGACCTAGCGTCTCTTGTGTGGGATGTCCATACGTATTGTTGGCCCCGACCGAAATAAGGGCCAAGCTGGGATGCACTGCCGCAATAAACGCATCGCTCGTCGATGTTTTTGAGCCATGATGCCCAACCTTAAGCAGGTCGCTTAGCAAGTCTGTACTGGTCGAAATTTGTATCAAGTGCGCCTCGGTCGCAAACGGTGCGTCGCCAGTAAGCATCACCGACGTTTGACCGTATACCAAGCGCGCGACTATCGAGCCGTCGTTTGTCTTTTCGCCAAAATCCGACACGTCCTGGTCGGGGTACAAAACATCAAGCTCGGCTCCGCCGCCCAAGTCCAGGACCATCCCGCGCCGCGCAACATAGGTCGGGATGTTTTGCTCGGCAATTTCTTTATCAAGTGCGTCGGTCACTGTGTTGTGCTTAACGATCCCGGGGCTTATAAACGCGCCGACCTTGTAGCGCTCCAGCACATCGATAAACCCGCCCATATGGTCGGCGTCCGGGTGCGTCTCTATAACCGCGTTAAGCGTGCGGTCGCCAAGTGGCATGACCTTTGGCAGCTCTTGCAGTACCGCGCCGGTGTTGGGCCCGGCGTCGACCATTATTTGTATGCCGGTCGGCCCCTCAATATAAAGTCCGTCGCCTTGGCCAATGTCGAGCATCGCAAACACAAGTTTGCCCTTACCCTGCTCGCTGCCGGCATAAACAGTGCTCCATATACAAAGGCAGGCGACAAACAAGCCCGCGCACACTACATGCAAAATGTACCTCTTTGCAAACCCCATTTGCTATACTAGTACCATGCAATACGAACCTAAAGCGTTTACTATCCCCGCGCTCGACGGCATATCAGCTAAGTCCATAGAGGAGCACCTGGGCCTGTACGCAGGATATGTTAAAAACTTTAACGCCATGTCGGCGCTTATGCCCGAGTACGCCGGCGATATGGAAAAGAACGCTCTTGCTTTGGCCGAGCTCATAAGGCGCCGCAGTTTTGAGTTTGGCGGAATGCGCCTGCACGAGCGTTACTTCGAGCAATTCGAGGGCGGAGCCAAGCCAATGTCGAGCGACAGCGCATTAAGCGCGGCGCTTGCAAAAGACTACAAAGAGGCCGAGCACGTTGTCCCCTACCTTAAGGCTATAGCACAAACACGTGGGCCGGGCTGGGCCATGCTGTACTTTGACCCACAGGCCAAGCAATTTTTGGCGGGCTTTAGCGGCGAGCAGCACCAAGGGCACTTTGTAGAGCTCCCCGTCGTGCTCGCACTCGATGTATGGGAGCACACCTACATGCTCGATTACGGCGCAGCAGGCCGAGGCAAATATATAGACGCTTTCTTTAAGAACTTAAACTGGGAGGTGATCGAAAATAGATTCGAAGCGCTACAAAAGTAAGCGGCACATACACCACAATAGCCACCCACGCGGGGAACGGCGCCACAGTAGCCGCGGCAAACGGTAGCGCCGCGGCGCTTTGTGTTATCAGCAGTATTATTTTAAGCAAAAACTGTGCCGCAAGCGCCGGCACAAACGCCAGCCATGGGTGTAGCAGGCCAAGCACGCCCGCCATGGTGCCGACAAACATGACAAGTGGCACTAAGGGCAAAATAAGCGCGTTGGCCGGGACTGACACAAGCGACAAGTAGCCCGAGGTATACAAAAGCGCAGGCAAAATAAAAATTTCAACGGCAAGAGTTGTTGCCACTATCGAGCGCAGGTTAAAGTGCGCCCATGCGGGCAGCTTTGTTAATTTTTGCTCTATATACGGAGCCAGTGCAATAAGACCAAAGGTTGCCAGCACGCTTAAAATAAATCCGTTGTCGTCGACCAGCACAAGCGGGTTCCACAAAACCATAAGTACCGCGGCAACAAAAAGTGCGCGCATAGCCGCCTGCGGGCGATGCAAATACCGCGCAACAATAGCAATGCCACCCATAATTACTGCGCGCAGCGTGGCTGCCCCGCCTCCTGTCATAAGCGCAAACAACACTATCGCAACAAACCCCAGTACGTACAGCAATCTGCGTGGCATACGCACCAAGCCCAACAACCTAAAGGCGCCCTCGGCCACAATAGCAATATTAGAGCCCGACAAAACCACAATATGTATAAGTCCCACAAGCACAAACGCATGCAGCAGCGCATCGTCAAACCCGCCGCGCTCGCCGAGCAACATCCCCTCAAGCAGCGACACCTCGGGCTCGGCTATGCCCTGCTCTAGAGCATCCTCAAACCTGTGCTTAAGCGCAAAGAGCGTACCCAATACCGTAAAGCCCGCCGGGTGTTGCTCGCGCACCATAGCACGCTCCATTACCGCCGAGATTCCGCGCACCTCTAAATAACCCGGGTAATCAAACACGCGCCCCGTGTCTGTCTCAAACGTTTGCGGCAGTTCCATTAACCCGCGCACCTCCAGCGTGTCGCCGTACGATGCAGTGCTCTCGCGCGGCAGTATGGCTAGAAGCTTCCCGTGCGTAGCCTGCCCGTTTATGGTCGCAACGCTAAGCGTGACACGCAGGCTCGTGGCGCGCTTGTCCGGGTCGTCGGCTACCGTACCCGCTACTACCGATGTGCGACCGGCAAAAGCCGCTAAAGAACTTTTGTCTTCGTAATATTTAAATATCTCCCACCGTGCATAAAAAATGACCAGGGCACACACAGCAAATCCTGCGTACCAAAAGTATGTAGGCTTCACGCTCTTATCCTAACCCGAAAATCTAGCGAGAAAATTGGGCCACAATGTCAGTCTCCTCGCTCTTGCTTATCGCTTTTTTAAATCGCGCACGCTTGCCTTTGACGCGAGCCGCGCACTCGGGCCAGCTCTTGTGCACCAACACTACCCCGCCCACCTCGCTAATGTAGGAATACGCTTTAGTGGTCGTGCGCTCGCGCGTTGATGACTTGCGCTCTTTTAAAACAACGTCGTGGCTTAGGTTGGTTATATCCACGCCATAGCCCTCTATTGGCCCTTTGTACAATTGCACATCTTTGCCCAACGCAAAGTCCGAGGCAATGGCGTCGACGCGCTCGTTGCCCGCAATGCCGACATGCCCGCCTACGTACTCCCAGGCAACTTGCTGGCCGTGTGCTGCTTCTGCCAAGTCCATCCACAAATCTTTGTTTAAAACGTCTTTTTTTTCTTTGGTCTTCCAACCGTTCTTTTGCCAGCCAGCGACCCACTTGGTGATGCCGTTTATAACGTAGTTAGAGTCGGTGCGCAAAACGCGCGGGCCGGCGGGCAATTGTTTAGCATATTGCAGGCCACGCAATGCGGCCACAAGCTCCATGCGGTTGTTGGTGGTGTGCGCCTGGGCACCTCCTAACTCAACAACCTTGCCATCGCCGGCGACAATAGCGCCCCAGCCTCCGCGGCCCGGGTTGCCCTTGCTCGCCCCGTCGGTAAATAAAAGTATTTCTTGCATGCAAGGACTAGTATAGCAACTACAAAATATCAACAACCCGTACGCGGGGTTGGCCCTTCCAGTCGCGCTCGACGTTGCCTACTACGTCGGCCCTTTCGCCCACGACAGGCTTTTTTTGAAACGAGTCGGGTGTGGAGAAAAAGGCTATGCCGCCCACTTTATTAAACTCATCCTGTAAAGTTATCTCCAGGTGATTTTGCTGCTTGCCAAACATGCGCAGGCCCCCGATGGTCGCATGCGGGAAGATAAACAGCGGTTTTGCGTTGCCGATACCAAAGGGCGCAAGCTTATTGAGGCTTTTCAGCGCGTGGGGCAACTCGGAAAGATCGAGCTCGCGGTCGACCTCGATTACTTTCGCCGAAGCCCCTTTGGCTTTAATGCTTTCGTAGGCTTCGTTAAGGCGCAAAGGCAGCTCATGCGCATGCTCCTCATGCAAAGAAAATCCGCCCGATGCACTATGCCCGCCAAAATCTTCAAAAGCCCCTTGTGCCGCGCCCATAAGCTCTACCATATTAACGATGCCGTCCGAGCGGCACGACCCGCGCAAGAGCTCCCCGCCCTCTCTCCCCCACAAAAACGCAGGCTTATGATGCGCCTCAACAAGCGAGTTGGCGACAAGCCCTAAAATGCCGGGGCGCCACGAGGGGCTGCCCATCACAATGACAGGGCTCTCCAGTCCGCTGAGCTCAAGGCGTTTGTTAACTTCCTTTACCGTTGTTGCAACAAGCGTCTTGCGCTCGTCATTAATTTTATTTAAAGCATACGCCAGCTCACCCGCCTCCTCGGCACTCTCGGTCGCCAGCAACCTCGCAGCGGCCTCCGGTGAGTCCATGCGCGAGGCGGCATTGATGCGAGGCGAGACCATAAACCCAATGTCGTCCTCGGTCAGCGTGCGTGGCTGGATGCGCAAAAGTTTTAAAAGCGCTGCAAGCCCCGGTCGGCGTCCGCGCCGCATTACCTTTAGCCCAAACTGCGCGAGCATGCGATTTTCCCCCACCAATGGCACCATGTCGCTTAGCGTGCCAATGCCGACCAAGTCGAGATACCATTTTTCTTTGCCCTCGGCAAAACTATCGGGCCGATATTTTTGCAACACCGCTTGCACCAACTTCCACGCGACACCCGCACCGCACAATCCATCAAACGGATACTTGCTCGTTTTTAATTTAGGATTGATAACGGCCAAAGCGTCGGGCAACACATCGGGCTCAAGGTGATGGTCTGTCACAATAACGTCGATGCCTTGGCTGTTTGCAAAGGCAATGGGCTCGACCTCGGTCGTGCCCAAGTCGCAGGTTATGACAAGCTTAATGCCCTGCCCAGCCAACTCGGCCAACCCTTCGTTGTTTAATCCGTAGCCCTCTTTGTGGCGATGCGGTATATAGTGGCGTACCAAAAGCCCCATGTCCCTAAAAAAGCTCGCGAGCATTACGCCGGCTGGCACGCCGTCGGCATCGTAGTCGCTCCACACGCACACAGGTTCGTTATTTTTTATGGCAAAGATAATGCGGTCAACCGCTTTCTCCATGTCGGGCAAGAGCATCGGGTCGTGGCTATGCGCTACATAGTCAGGCTCTAAAAAGTCGGCAAACCCCTCGGGTGCTATGCCACGTGCAAGCATTATGTGCTCGAGCAAGTTGTCATGCAGCCTATCTGCCACCCGATACTCTTTCATTGTCCATCCAGTATAAACCTTTTATACTGGAAAAATAAAATAGAAGTATACTTGTCTTGTATGGAAAACTGCATTTTTTGCAAGATAGCATCGGGCGAAATTCCTAAGACCCCCGCCGAAAAAAAGTTCGAGGATGACAACTTCATTGCGTTTCTCGACATCCACCCCAAGGCACCGGGGCACACGATACTCATACCCAAAGCGCACTACCGCTGGTTTATCGATATGCCTGAGGAACTTTCAGACGGCCTCTTCCGTGCCGCCAAAAAAGTCGCCAAGCAGCTTAAAGACGAGTACAGCGGCGACTTTGTGCGCTTGGGCATCGTAGGCACCGACGTGCCGCATGTGCACGTACACTTGGTGCCGCAAAAAATGCACGAGACCGAGCCTATTATTTAGGCGCCACTTTGAGCGCCTCAATACCGGGCAAAGTGCCTGCGGTCAAAAACTCAAGCATCGCGCCCCCACCGGTCGAGAGATACACCCGCACCGGGTCAAACGAGTATTTTTTAAGCGCGGCTTCGGTGTCGCCCCCGCCCACGACCGCCCTGGCCTGCGACTTAGCAAGTGCGCGCGCCACAATATCGCTCGCGTCGGTGTAGCCCTGCTCGTAAATTCCCAAGGGCCCGTTCCACAAAACAAACGGTGCATCCTCGACAACTTGTGCCCAGGCGGCGGCGGTTACGGGCCCCACGTCGACAATGCGCTCATTGGCGCGCACATCTACAACCAAGCCGGTGCGAGCCTCTTTGCTCTCCTCTTTTTCCATCACTGCGTCAGTAGTAACAGCAAGCTTATCGTCGCCCGCCAGCTCGACGCTTGCCGGTACAGACGACACAAGCGATGCGCCAACCGGCAACCCGCGCGCCTTTATAACGTCGTTGCCCAACGCGCCTCCAAGCAAAATGCGCGCATAGTGCGGCATCAACTTTTCTATCAAAGGTTGCTTGGTCTCAAACTTTGCTCCGCCAACTATAGCCACGGCGCCCTGCGGCGGGGTCAGCGCCTCGTTTAGGTGCTCAATTTCTTCCATGAGTCGCACGCCGGCAAAGCTTGGCAGCAATTTTGGCACACCAACAATCGAGGCGTGGTCGCGATGCGAGTTCGAAAACGCTTCGTTAACATACAGGTCGCCAAACGTCGCCAGCTCTTGCGCCAGCTCAGCGCTCCCCTCTTCTTCGCGTGGGTCAAAGCGCAAATTCTCTAACATCATAAAGTCGCTCTCTTGCGGTGCTACTGTCACTTGCTCGTGCATAAGCTCGCCTAAGCGCCTAGCCAACGGCGCCACGCGCAACCCTTCGACCTCTTTACCGTCGGGCCGACCAAGGTGCGTCATCACAACCACTTTGGCTTTGCGGCCGCGCAGCAGCTCGAGTGTGGGCAGGGCGGCGCGTATGCGCGCGTCGTCAACGATGGCGCCGTCTTTTAGCGGCACATTAAAGTCAACAGCCACCAAGACGCGCTTGCCCGCGACGTCCGCATCGCGCACGCTTTTTACTCCTGTTATTTCTTGCATGCTTTAAGAATATCTATAAACGAATCAACATCGGCGCTCGCGTGCCCTACCAACAATCCCTGCACGCCGCCCTCTTTTATAAGCGCTGCGGCATTCGTCGCCTCGACAGAGCCTCCGTACAATATGGGGACCTTAACGCCCGCCTCGCGGCCCAGCGTCTCGGCTAAAATTTTGCGGATAAATATTGCTATCTCCTCGAGCTCTTGGCCCTGCATGGCCTCGGCGGCAGTTTTGCCTATCGCCCACACCGGCTCGTACGCGACGACCAGTTTGCCGGTTGCGGGTTTTAGTTCGTGCAGTGCGCGGCTAAGCTGGTTGGCAACCTCGGCAAAGTGCGAGCCGTCGGGCTCGCGCTCATGCTCGCCGACACACAGCACGGTAACAAGGCCTGCTAAGGCGGCTTGCATAAGTTGCGCGCGGATAATTTCGTCACTCTCGCTTTGCGCGCGCCTCTCGGAGTGGCCGATTATTACAAAAGATGCGCCCAGACTTTTAAGCATTTTGGCCGACACCTCGCCAGTGTGCGGGGCATCAACATGCGCAGACAAAGTTTGCGCGCCAAGTTTTATAGCCGAGCCCTGCTGTTTTTTATTTTGGCTGACGCCAAGCGCCAAAGCGACAGGCGAGATAAGAGGAAAAGCGGGCGCAAGCCAAGCTTCGGCTCCTACAAAACTGCGAGATTTTTTGCGCAAAGTAGAAGCAAACTTTTTAGCCTCATCGACCGAGTCGACGTACATCTTCCAGTTTCCGATTACGATCCGCTTTTTAGACACCCTTGAAATATACCATTTATACAAACATAAAACCGCCTCTTTCGAGACGGCTTGCGGACATTGGTGGAGCAGTTCTAGTACGCTCCTCCAGCTCACGTATAGCTACCGGGCTATAGGCTGCCGACTGCGGGGGTTGAGCCCGTCTTTCCTTTCTTATATCAGCGCACTTTCTTAAGCGCGGAGAGACAAGCGTCCCATTCCTCGAGGCTTACACTGCCGCGAAGGTCGAACTCCTGCTTATTTGAGGTGACGAACCTCACCGCCGCCGCTCTGTTTCCCCACTTGTCGGGGTCTGAGCTGCATCCATAGTGAACCACTTTCAGACCCTTGGACAATGCCCACTCAATCGCAAAACGATTGAGGTAGACATGCCCATGCTTATGGCCAATGGCCGGGCTGCCGTGATTCGTCGTTATAAAGTACATCGTCATAGCCCTTTTTTTACGCTCCGCCACTCGCAGTGGACGCGAACGCTCTCTAGCGAAAACCTCGCTAGCAGGTCGAGCTGCCGGATTGGCAATCCTAAGGATCATTTGCGACCCCCTTTCAAATCCTCGAGTTGCCTCAAGTGCTTGAAAGGGACGCGGTGCCGGAGGGTTGAACATCCATGCACCGCATCATGTTGTCGTAGATCACGCCGCCTTCTTAATCCTGGCGTCGGCCTGCATCAGGCGGTGGGCCTGCGCAGTGAGGAGTCCCCTCACTTCGAAAGCCGAGCCCCATGCTGTTGCGTCCGCATTTGCGTCGATCATGCTGGTCCGCACTGGACCACGCGTCCCATGACCGATCGCGACATAGTACGGAAAGTTTCCGATTTGCCCAAAAAATCTGCCCATTGTGCCCTCTGTCCTTGTTACCGCGACAATCGCGGAGTGAGCCAGCGCTATGCCGACCCTGATAACTCTATTATACCCCCATTGGGCCTTTTTGTCAAGGGCCACAGGAGGAGCGGCAAAATATGGCCTAAAATATACGCTTTTACTCCCCTGCCAGGCGGACAGCCTCCTCTACACTAGTCAGACCCTGCGCTGCCTTAAAAAGCGCGTCCTCTACTATATTTAAAGTCTCAAAGCCCGGAGCAACAACCTCTTGCAGGCCGACCAGGCCGCTGTAGCCGTCGGGGTGTCCGCTCGATGCCACAGGGCGCGCAAAGCCAATGTCTTTCCACGCGGCATCGGCCTCAATAACCTGCTCGTCTTTAAGCGCGTCGTACACCCTCCTAAAATCGGCCGCCTTCTCAAGCACGTCGGACTCTGCGCGCGCAAGCGGCGTGTGGTTAGCAAACTGGTCGGTAGCCAACCGTTGTACCAAAGCCGTACGCACTATCATGTCTGCGTTTGGCGCAAGCGACTCGTCGGTGGTGCCCAAAAGTACAAACACCCCCCGCGCCGCGGCGGCAGATGCCAAAGCGGCGACCTCTGTGTCTGCTACATCGCCCACCATCAAAACATCCGGATGCTGGCGCAGTGTTGCGCGCAATGCCGCCGAGGCAGACACGCCGGCGCCAACCTCGGTTTGTGCCGCATGCGGCAAGCGGTACTCGACCCGCTCCTCGACAGTCGCAATAGCAACTCCGGGGTGCTGTAGCAAGTCAAGAAGGGTGTACAAAAGCGTTGATGTGCCCGATCCCTCGGCACCCGACACCACCAGCATGCCCTTGCGCTTGGCCAGCGCTTGCCTCAATGCCGCCAAATTTTCGCCGTGCAATCCTAAAGACTCAAGTGTATGACCCCGCTCGCCGCGTGACGCCCGCGCAAAGCGCATCGACAACCGCTCGCCGCCAACTGTCGGCATGGTCGAGACATGCACGTGTATCGTCTCGTCGTCTTTGTCTAATTTAAATTTACCCTCCTGCGGCCGCGCCACAGGCAAAAGCCTTGCCGCCGCCTTAAGTTGCTCGGCAAGCGCGCGACCTGCCTGCTCTGGCAGTCGCATCGCCTCATGTAGAGTGTGCCCAAGTTGGTAGCGGATGAGCGCGCCGTGGGTGCTGATGTCGACCTGCGCTCCGCCCGCCCGGCTATACAAAGCGTGGCTAATAAGCGCCTCGGCCACATGCCGGCCGTCGCTTAACAACTCGCCAAACTTTTCTTTAAGATGCTTTTGATATTTAAGCAAAGCGCGCTTAATAGTCTCGCGCGTAGTCAGGTGCGGCACCAGTTTGCGTGCACCAAAGTGCCCCTGCGACTCTAGCGCACTAAGCGCCTCAAGGTCAGACAGGTCGAGCACGGCCACAGACACGCTCTCTTCGTTTTGTGCAAAGGCAACAATGCTGCGTGCACGCGACAAGGGCTCGGGGATAAGCACCAGCACCTCGACCGGGATGTCGTGTGGATCTGGCATGGCAAACGGCACACCAAGCGCATGGGCCGTGGCACGGCGCACCTCGTCCTCGCCCATAACGCCCGAGTCTACAAGCGCGCGCGTTAGCGGCGCCTTGCTTTGGCGCAAAGCATTGAGCTGCGAGCGCGAGACTAATCCCGCGTCAACTAAAAATTGCCCCACTACTTGGTCATCACTGCGCATTTGTTTTTTATTATAACCCCGTGAGATAGGGCTCCCTAGTGTCTCATGGGGTAAAGCAAAAACGAGGCGGTCAGCCTCGTTTTTGTTAGATGTATCCTTGCCCCGCCCCAAACGCGCGCTCTTTGCCGGCAAAAATGTGGTGTTAGTTCACCGAGAGCGGGCTGACGAAGTCCTGTGCGCTTGGGGCGGGGCGGAAGGCCACACCTGTGCTCCTCTGCGGCCCTCTTGGGGCCGTACTCGGCGGCCCCACGTCGTTATTTGTTTGCATATCGTCTTGTTTTGAAAAGAGCTTGTAATAGTGCGTCTTGCTTTTTTGCTTTGTGCCCCTACCCGACCCTGCTTACTTATAATGGCTGCGTTTTATCTCGGCGGACCTGTATTGGTGTTATTTGTCATGGACACAGTCACTATATCCCGAGGGTAAATAGTGTCAACAAGTTTTGACAGTCTTGGTGTGGATAACTATAAAACCCTTATATTTGAAGCCATATTTGACATATCTAAATCTCAATCCCGACTAACAAAAAGGCTGTACACAGGTAAGGGCTTTGACAATTAGTACTGACATTTGCTATGCTATATAAATCCGGCCGCAACTTTCAACCCGTGGCCGGTTGACCTCCGGACTCCGTCGCAGACGGGTCCATGAACGGAGAACCCCATGCCCAAGATGATCACCCTCTACATCGGCCTGCACCAGACGTTCGGCAGCGATGACGGAGGGTACATCACTCGGTAAGACCCTCAGTCGGCGCTGCCAAGCGCTGAAAAGGTCTGACATCGTTTCCTTATCCACCATTTTGGTTTAAAGGCGGAGATTCGCCAGATGAGGCTAGCCGCACCGACCTTCGGGTTGCGTGCGGCTATTGCTTTTTATATTTTATTTTTCGGCCCCTATGCAACCCCACATAAACTCAAAAATAGAGCGCATACTGTCGGCAATTTGAGAACTTTGTACCAAAACACCAAACAAGGTTCCCTTGAGGTTGCTTATGGCTATTTTGTCGTCAAAGATGACTATATCGTTAGTCACTTTAAGCACGTCTTCAGCGACATGGCGGCGGTCAGTTTTACCGGTGCGTCCGTCAAACGGCCCGTTTTTGCGATTGTATATAATCCGCGCCTCAATCCCCTTTGCCGCCCGCCGATCCGAGTACTGTATGCGCTCATCCGTATCAAAAACCTCAGAAAGAGCATCGTACGAGTAAAGAACGAGGATGTTTTTATTTTTTGCCTCTAGTATCTGCTCGCGCAAATTAGCCACCCCCTCTTTGCCCATAAAAAAGCGCACCAGGGGCTTCTCACCGGCGCCGTCAAACAAATGGTTTAGGTCGGGCAGGAGTCTATCAAGCTCACGCTCGCGTGCGGATATCTCGCCGCGCTTAAGCTCGAGTATCCTCTTAAGGTACGCGGGACTCTCGGGGGCAAAGTAGGTCTTTTTGCCCTCCTCGTATGTGCTCATAAGACCCATTTTCATGAGTGACTCAAGCTGGACATAGGTGGTCGAGCGGTTGACCTTTGCCGTGGTGGCCAACTTTTCGGCGGTGGTGCGGCCAAGCTCAAGGGCCGCAAGGTATACCCGCGCCTCTTTCTCGCTCAGGCCCATGTCTTGGAGCTCT